>DUVZ01000264.1 GCA_012840785.1 Bacteroidales bacterium | reverse complement strand
TCTCTTAAAACCCTAAAAACTGTTGGAGTAAAGCCATTACTACTGGGCGTCACTTTATGGATATTCATCGGAGTTATTAGCTTGGTTACAATTCTATTCATTTAGTCACTTCACACTATTAGCGATACAAAGCTTCGGCTTTTCAATTTACCCAAATTAATATAATTAATTGTCTCACAGAGGCACTGCATTCTATTTTTTCATCAAAATAGTGTATCTTTGCACCTCAATAAAAAACAATAAATGCAGAATATTAGAAATATCGCTATTATAGCACACGTCGACCATGGCAAAACAACATTGGTAGACAAGATGCTCATGGCAGGTCACCTATTTAGAGACAATCAACAAACAGATGATTTATATCTGGACAGTAACGATTTAGAACGTGAAAGAGGAATAACCATTCTTTCTAAAAACGTATCTATACGATATAAAGATGTAAAGATAAATATTATAGATACTCCTGGTCACGCCGACTTTGGAGGCGAAGTAGAGCGCGTACTAAACATGGCAGACGGCTGTTTGCTTGTAGTGGATGCTTTTGAAGGACCTATGCCTCAAACACGCTTTGTGTTGGAAAAGGCACTGGAGCTGGGACTAAAACCAGTGGTAGTTATCAACAAGGTGGACAAACCAAACTGCACACCCGAAGAGACACAAGAGAAAGTGTTCGACTTAATGTTTAACTTTGATGCAACCGAGGAGCAACTAGACTTTCCCACAGTATATGGTGCAGCCAAAGATGGCTGGATGTCTGATGATTGGAAAAAACCAACCAAAGATATACTTCCTCTATTGGATGCAATAGTAGAGCATGTTCCAGCACCCACTTCATTAGAAGGCACCCCCCAAATGCTTATCACATCGTTAGACTATTCTAGCTATCTAGGTCGTATTGCCGTGGGCAGAATACACCGTGGATCGCTCATAAACAACAAAGACTACTCGCTATGCAAACGCGATGGAAGTATAACAAAAGTGAGAATAAAAGAGCTTGATGTGTTTGAAGGACTTGGACGTGTAAAAACCGACGAGGTAAAATCTGGTGAGATTTGCGCCCTTGTAGGTATCGAAGGGTTCGAAATTGGCGACACCATTGCCGATTTGCACAATCCCGAGCCACTACCCACAATAGCTATCGATGAGCCAACAATGTCTATGCTTTTTACCATCAACAACTCTCCGTTTTTTGGACAAGATGGTAAATATGTAACTTCAAGACACATACACGAACGTCTGATGCTTGAGCTTGACAAAAACCTTGCACTACGCGTCGAAAAAACCGACAGTGCAGACTCTTGGACTGTTTTTGGAAGAGGCGTGCTCCACCTATCCGTACTAATTGAGACTATGCGCCGCGAGGGATACGAGTTGCAAGTGGGCCAACCACAAGTAATTATAAAAGAGATAGATGGCGTGAAGCACGAGCCAGTGGAGCAGTTGAGCATCAACCTGCCCGAAGAAAGTTCTAGCAGAATAATTGATATAGTAACACGCCGACGAGGCGAACTAATCTCAATGGAGAGCAAAAACGATCGCATGCACATGGAGTTTATCATTCCTTCAAGAGGAATAATTGGGTTGAACAACACTGTACTCACCCTATCGGCAGGAGAAGCCATTATGGCACATCGTTTCCTAGAGTTCCAACCGATGAAGGGTGTAATAGAAAAACGTCAAAATGGGTCACTCATTGCAGCAGAAACAGGAAATGCTTATGCTTATGCAATAGATAAACTACAAGATAGAGGCAAGTTTTTTATTGAACCACAAACCAATGTGTATGAAGGACAGGTTGTAGGCGAACATGCAAAAGAGGGTGACCTGATTGTAAACGTAACAAGAGCAAAAAAGATGTCAAACGTACGTGCTTCTGGCACAGACGATAAAGCACAACTTACCCCTCCAATAAAATTTAGCCTTGAAGAGGCATTAGAGTATATAAAAGAGGACGAGTATATGGAAATTACTCCTAAATTTATGAGAATTAGAAAAATAATGCTGACAGAAAGTGAGCGAAAGCGTGCTTCTCGTGCTCCAAAGAGCTAAGTGCGGAGTGCGAAGTACGGGGTACGAGGTGCAAAGAACTTAAAGATATAGACTATATAAATATAGATACAAAAAAATGCCAGCTATTCAATAGTTGGCATTTTTGTTTCTATAGGTATAATAAAAAACTGCTACACCTCTTATAACTGCCTTTTAATTAAACTAATAAACTCCTCACGAGTTTTAGCCTCTTTAAATATACCCGTAAAGTCGGATGTTATAGTTACAGAGTTTTGCTTCTCCACCCCACGCATCTGCATACACATATGTTGCGCCTCCAACACCACCATCACACCCAATGGTTTCAATGTGCTATGAATAGCGTCCTTTATCTCTGTAGTAAGACGCTCCTGCACCTGCAGGCGGCGTGCATATATATCCACCACACGCGCTATCTTACTCAATCCTGTGATATATCCATTAGGAATATAAGCAACATGCGCCTTTCCAAAAAACGGAATCATATGATGTTCACACATCGAGTAGAAATCTATATCCTTTACAATCACCATTTGTCGGTAATTCTCCTTAAAGAGAGCCCCCAGCAATATATCTTTAGGGTCTTGCTGGTATCCTTTTGTTAAGTATTGCATTGCCTTAGCAACACGCTCGGGTGTTTTTTGCATCCCCTCACGGTCTACATCCTCACCCAACTCTTTTATTATCTCCGTGTAATGAGAAGCCATTCTAATGGTTTTCTCTTCATCAAATTCAAAATTCATTAGCCTATTTTTTTATAACAACAGCGCATCTACATGCACTCTACTATATTTGTGTTTAATATGGTATTTTTACAGTATCTGAAACAATATACATCTCTTTTCCAAAGCTTGGAAATTGTTTTGCAATCTCCTTCAACATCACATCTGCCTCCTCACGTGTTCTAAAATTACCTGCCCGCAATATCCAACGAGGAGATTTAAAGTAAACAACAGTCTCTATATCTTCGAAACGGTCATTTATAAGCCTTTGCTTGCTATAAGCCTCATCTTTAGATTTGCGTTGGTTATTTCCAGAGAAAACCTGTATTTTAAAGCCCCTCATCTTCACATACTGCGTAGCTCCATCTTCTGAAGTGTAAACAGGAAGATTTGCAGAGTTTGGCTTTGCAAGAATCCCCTTGATGGCTTCATCTTCATAAACAATCACACTACCCTGCCCACGACGAGGCATATTTAACTCTTCAAGAATTGACTTGCTAGCACTCGTTGCACTTTGCTGAGCAGCAACAGATAGCACTTGACAAAAGAGTGTCAATAAAATTAGTTTTACGATAAGTTGAACCTTCATAGAGTTGTATTTTTTTCAAAAAAAGAATTACCGCCCCAATAGCGGTAATTCCATGTTTTGTATTAGTTCGTTTAATTAAACGCCTCAATTATAGGCAAGAAACTATCAGCCTCCAACGATGCACCACCAATTAGTCCACCATCCACATCAGGATTAGAGAACAACTCTTTTGCATTGCCAGCATTACAGCTACCACCATACAAAATTGAAGTGTTGTCTGCAACTTCCTCACCATACTTATCAGCAATAGTTTTGCGGATAAATGCATGTATCTCTTGTGCTTGATCTGCCGTTGCAGTTTTACCAGTACCAATAGCCCAAACAGGCTCATAAGCAACAATCAATTTGCTAAAATCTTCTTTTGAAAGCTCAAATAGAGCATCTTTTATTTGTGCAGCTACCACATCAAAATGTTTACCTGCCTCACGCTCTTCCAACACTTCACCTACACAGAAAATAGGAGTCAAGTCATTAGCCAAAGCCAACTCAACTTTCTCTGTCAACAACTCTGCAGTTTCGTGATAATAAGCACGACGCTCGCTATGACCCAATATTACATGGTTGGCACCAGTAGAAGCCACCATAGCTGCAGAAACCTCGCCAGTGTATGCACCCTTCTCTTTGTTTGCAATATTTTGTGCTGCAACGTGCACTACAGTTCCCTCAAAGTTTTTAGCCACTTCGCTAAGGTGAATAAAAGGAGTTCCAACCACCACTTCACAGTTTACAGTTTTACCCTTTAGCGCCTCTTTCAAATCGTTGCTAAATTTCAAACCCTCTTGTAGAGTTTTGTTCATTTTCCAGTTTCCTGCTACAATCTTTTTTCTCATTATTCTGTTTTTATAGAATTTATAAAAATGACTTTACCTAAAAAGTCAGTTAATTTAATTATTATATTATCTCTCAATTGTCAGTTTTAATTTTTTCTTTCGTACCATTTTATACCCAACAAAGGTATTACAAAGATAGCACATATTATCAACAAGCTAGCTGTAGAATTGTTGTTAATTGGCAAGCTCTTTTCTTCAGCTTTTAGCTTAACCACCATCCCCTCTAGTTGCCTCTGGTTAGGCAACCTTCTACTGCTCCATTTACCCACAATGGTTCCCTCGTTTAGCAATAGCATACCGGGGTTAGACCTCACAATAGTTTTCAGCGTCAACTCATCCATCAATCCATAGCCCACCTTAGGGTTTCCCCACTCTCTGTGCCATTGCTCTATTGCAGCAGCCTCAGAAGAGGTAGCCACAAGCAGCTCTATATCATTGTCTGCAGCATAGTCTGCCAAAGCAATTATCTGCTTCATTCCCTTTTCTCTAGCATCGTCTAGTGAGAGCGACACCACAAACAGCACCACCTTATTTGTCAATATATCATCAGTTATATCTCCCCCCTTTACAAACGCTCCAGCACCATCTTTAGCATAAGCTGTTATATAAAACTCATCTATCAAGGGCTTCTCCCCCTCTTTTATTAATTTCAATTGATAATCAACAAAAGTCCAAGTAGAATCTTCCCACGGAAAATTGTCTTCGGTAAATTCCTCCTCCACTCCATCCTTCTCGTAGATATAGATATTTTCGTACACATCGCCGTTGCTCACATCATTCTCCATCTGCTCTGCAATATTCACACCCACCTTATAGGGTCTAAAATCCATTATAGGTAAATAGAATATATTGTAAAGACAAAACAGCAATGAAAACAGAAAAACAAAACCTACCACCAATCCCTTACTCTTATTGGTAAACAGAGGTTTAATTCTTTTATGATAAACAAGTAGCAACACAGCCAACAAAACAAGCACAATGTTTTTGTAAAAAGTATCCCAATTGCTTATCACCAAAGCATCACCAAAACATCCACAATCTTCTACAGGATTTTTAAGAGCTATATAGAGCGTCATCGGAGTCATTACAGCCATAAACAAAACACCCATAGCTGTAGATAATTTACGATACAGCCCCAGCAAGATAAAAACACCTAGCAACAGCTCCACCAAAATAAGAGCCACTGCAAAAGTAAGTGCAAGCGGTATAAAAGGAATAAGCTGAAAAGCAATTAGATAGTCCTCTATCTTATAAGCAAAACCAATTGGGTCGACAGCCTTTACAAAGCCCGAGAACACAAAAGTGATGCCAAAAAGAATACGTGCCGCTGTCAGCACAATATTTACAAGCCTATCATTTCCTTTCATAACCTAATTGCCCTTCACATCAAATTCATCTTCACCAAAATGCAGTTTTATCAATCCAAACAGCGCATAGTTTATCATATCCTGATAGTTAGCATCAATACCTTCCGATACCAACGTTTGCCCCTTATTGGTCTCTATCTCCTTAGTTCTGTTTAGCTTCATCAAAATCAAATCTGTATACGAACTCACCCTCATCAAACGCCAAGCCTCATCATAGTCGTGATTTTTTGCATACATCAGCTCCTTCGATATTGTTATATGCTTATCGTATAGCTGCAAAGCCTCCTCTTCAGATATATCCACATTTTCGGCAAAACCAAGCTCTAGCTGAATCAAACCAATCACCCCATAATTAACAATAGCAATAAACTCACCAAATATATCCTCATCAATTTTACTCTCCTTCTTAATCTCAATAGAGCGTATTCTTTTTGCTTTAATCAATATCTGATCTGTTACCGACTCCCCACGGAGTATCCTCCATGCTGGACCATAATCACCAAGCTTCTCGCTAAAGATTTTTCTGCAAATTGCAATTACCTCATCAAACTGACTTTTTGTAACATCCATTTTATAGAAATATAAAGTTCATTTTTCAAGTTACCGATAGTGTGCAAAGGTAGATAAAAAAAGAAAAAGGTGCAAAACTATTCATCTTACACCTTCTCATTATATTTTATCTGCCACAATGCTTTTATCTACATCACACGCAATGTTTTACCCACATTAAGCGTAGTTCTAGTTGTCACATTGTTAAGCGAGCACAGTTTTCTTATAGAAACACCATACCTTTGGGCTATTCCTCCAAGTGTGTCGCCACTTTTTATTGTATGATATTGTGCACCTGCACTATCATTTGCTGCAGTTTCAGAGCTTGCAGATGAAGTAGGATTAACAATCAACGATCTACCAATTCTCAATGTTGTAGTTCTCGATATATTATTAAGAGCACACAGTTGATCTATTGTCACCCCATACCTTCTAGCAATTCTCTCCAATGTATCACCACTTCTAATAGTGTGGCTAGTAGCACCACCTCCCGATACAAACCTATTGTTGTCTCTATTAGTTGCCTGCACATAGTTTACCGTGCCAGTTCTCTTTATCACCCTGCTACTCAAAGTAGTTCTCTTAAAACTATCGTTCGACACAAGATACTTATCGCTATGACACGTTTTATTTTCAAAATCGATAATAAAATTAGGGTCAATTGGTTTACCCAAGAAACGTGTCTCGAAGTGAAGGTGCGATCCAAACGAACGTCCAGTATTGCCAGCCAACCCAATTGGATCACCAGACATTACAAAATCATTTTTATCTACCAAAAATTTAGACATATGGCCATACACAGTTTCCAAGCCATTAATATGACGGATAACAATATAATAGCCAAACCCTCTTCTCTCATAGCTCTTCACACGTATTTTACCATCAAATGCAGCATAAATTGTGTCGCCAGTATGCGCTTTAATATCGATACCATAGTGATACCTGCGTCCACCTCTACGACCAAAATTTGAAGTTACGTGTCCCTCTGCGGGCATGGTAAAACCACTCAAATCAACTTCAAATTCTGCCGGAGCATTCACTGCAGATCCATAAGCATCCACTCTATTGTGTACCCAAACACCACCATACAACTCCTCTGCAGGAATTGCATCCATGTCTATTTCACGCTCAGCCGAGGCTTCGTTTAGCAGCGTGAGGTCCATTTTGAGCTTAAAGCCATCAGCAAACAAATTTTCGCTCTCTGTGAAGTCGAGACCATGAGTTTGCTTATACTCCAATTTAGCTCTTGACTTTTCGGGTTGGTCTTTAGTTCCCTCCCTTTGAGAAAAAGCTGTAGTTGAAAAAACTAGGCAACCTGCCAGTGTAAACAGCTTTATTCCTGAAATTATTTTTTGAAACGTCATAAATTTTATTTTAATAAAAAAGTATCTAGCTCTTCTATTCTATTTCTTTTCTCTCAAAATTCATCATTTGCATACAAATGCGGAAAAATGAGAGGTTCATATTCAAATATCTCATCTTTATTAAAAAAGCGATCCAATTCGATAGCTGCATTCTCTGGAGAGTCGGATGTGTGTACAATATTTTCCTGCACACTCATACTCAAATCGCCCCTTATAGTACCAGGTGCTGCATTGCGTCCATTGGTTGTTCCACTCATCTTTCTCACCACCTCCACAGCATCCACACCCTTCAATGCCATAGCAAACACAGGTGTAACCTGCATCGAGTCTTTTATTCTCTTAAAAAAGGGTTTTTCTACCAGGTGAGCATAGTGTGTTTTAAGTAGATCATCGCTTAAAGTCATCATCTTGAAGCCAATTATCTGTAATCCTTTTTTTTCGAAACGTGAGACAACCTCTCCTACAAGACTTCTTTGTATTGCGGAGGGCTTTATAAGGACTAATGTTTTCTGCATGAATTATTGAAAAAATAATGACTAATTTATTCTCTCTGCTATCAGATAATAGAACATTTCTCTTAATAATTCACCAAAGTAAACTTTTTCATCCTATTTATCCAAATTTTCGAGCGTGTAATTCATATCAGAAATAGCCATTTAAAAACAAACACAGCCACAAATACGCACAACCCACTCTACAACAACACGTTATGCAAAACATGCTATAAAACATATATCACAATTATTAACTATTGAAAACAATTCTTACAACACACAAAGTCCCAATATAGCACTTTTCTCTAACATCTGTATAGCAACAGCACACACAAGCAAACAAAATGCCATGCAAGTAGATTCACACCCAAGCAATTTCACACTTGAGGCATATCATCCCCTTTCATTCAAAAATAACACCTCTAAACCTTCTGCTCAAGATAGCGTTACATATTTGTGAGATATATCATTTTCATGTATCTTTGTATTCTTAGAAAAATGTGATAACTAATAGTATAACAATAGTATGTTTGAAAATTTAAGTGATAGATTAGAACGATCGTTTCAGATATTAAAAGGACAAGGCAGAATTACAGAGATTAATGTTGCCGAAACATTAAGAGATGTTCGCAGAGCCCTTCTTGAGGCCGACGTTAACTTCAATACTGCCAAACAGTTTACCGAAACAGTAAAAGAGAAAGCCCTAGGTCAGGACGTACTCACAGCACTAAAGCCACATCAATTGATGGTAAAGATTGTGCAAGACGAGTTGGCCCTCCTTATGGGTGGTTCTGCAGTAGATATCGATATCAAAGGTTCACCAGCAGTAATTCTTATGTCTGGTTTGCAAGGTTCGGGTAAAACCACCTTCTCTGGCAAATTGGCACAAATGCTAAAATCTAAGAGAGGGAAAAACCCACTACTTACAGCAGCCGACGTATACCGTCCCGCAGCTATAGAGCAGTTAAGAGTACTGGGCGAGCAGATTGGCGTGCCTGTATATGCCGAAGAGGAGAACAAAGACCCTGTAAAGATTGCAAAAAATGCCATAAAGCATGCCAAGCAACATGGTCACGACCTTGTAATAATTGACACCGCCGGTCGTTTAGCCATCGACGAGGTGATGATGAATGAAATCTCGGCTATAAAAGATGCAGTAAACCCCAACGAGATTCTATTTGTTGTAGACGCCATGACGGGTCAAGACGCTGTAAACACAGCAAAAGAGTTTAACGAGCGCCTCAATTTCGATGGAGTAGTCCTCACCAAGCTCGATGGAGACACCCGTGGTGGTGCAGCACTATCCATTCGTTCGGTAGTAGACAAACCCATTAAATTTATTGGTACTGGCGAGAAGTTGGATGCACTAGATGTGTTTCACCCCGATCGTATGGCAGACCGCATCCTTGGTATGGGCGACGTAGTATCGCTTGTAGAGAGAGCACAAGAGCAATACGACGAACAAGAGGCTCGACGTCTGCAAAAGAGAATTGCAAAAAACCAATTCGATTTTGACGATTTTATTGGTCAAATACAGCAAATAAAGAAAATGGGTAATCTGAAAGACCTTGCAGCCATGATACCTGGTGTGGGCAAACAGATAAAAGACCTTGACATAGACGACGATGCATTTAAAGGCATCGAAGCCATTATCCGCTCCATGACTCCAGAAGAGCGCTCCAACCCACAAGTACTAAATGGCACAAGACGCAAACGCATAGCCGATGGTAGCGGCACCACTGTGCAAGAGGTAAACAGCCTAATAAAACAGTTTGACGAAACCCGCAAAATGATGCAAATGATGGCCTCGGGTGGCGGTAGAGCAGCCGCTAGAGCCGCCATGCGCAATATGAGAAGACGATAAACAAAACAATCAACTTACACACAAATAACAATATTATATAAACAGATAACCCACACATATATGAAATTAATAGATGGCAAAGCCACTGCGGATGAGATAAAAAAAGAGATAGCCGAAGAGGTAAAACAGATAAAAGCTGCAGGAGGCAAAACCCCACACCTTGCTGCCGTGCTTGTAGGACACGATGGTGGAAGCGAAACCTATGTTGCCAGTAAAGTAAAAGCATGCGAAGAGGTAGGCTTCGACTCATCGCTCATCCGTTTCGAAGACGATGTAACAGAAGAAGAACTACTAAAAACAGTAGACAAACTAAACAACGATCCCGATGTGGACGGTTTTATAGTACAACTACCCCTTCCCAAGCATATATCAGAACACAAAGTAATAGAGGCAATAGACCCCCGCAAAGATGTCGATGGTTTTCACCCTATCAACCTAGGACGCATGGCACTAGAGCTACCAAGCTTTGTATCAGCCACCCCTGCAGGCATACTTATGCTACTAAGGAAATACAAAATAAATCCCCATGGTGCCAACGTAGTTGTTCTAGGACGCAGCCACATAGTGGGCAAACCCATTGCACTACTACTTATGCAAAAACGCACCTGTGGCGATGCCACCGTAACCGTGTGCCATAGCCAAACAAGAAACATAAAAGAGATATGCCTTGATGCCGATATTATTATTGCAGCTATAGGCGTACCAGAATTCTTGAAAGGCGACATGGTGAAAGAAGGCGTAGTGGTAATTGATGTGGGCACCACACGTGTGCCATCAACAGAAACAAAATCGGGCTTTAAGCTTAAAGGCGACGTAGCTTTCGACGAGGTAGCCCCAAAGGCTTCCTATATCACTCCAGTGCCAGGTGGCGTTGGACCCATGACTATTGTATCACTCCTCAAAAACACACTGCTAGCAGCCAAGAAGGAGATATACAACTAAACATACCTCTGTGTATGCATTACAGATACTATCTATTAGCGTTACTCACTTTTTCTTTAGTAGCAACCACTGCTCAAGAAAGGAGCGTAACGCTAATTTTTGCTGGAGACGCCATGCATCACACCCCCCAACTACATGCAGCAAAAACAGATAGTGGATACAACTACAAGTCGGTTTTTCAACACATCCAACACAAAATAGCCACAGCCGATATAGCAGGCGTAAACCTCGAAACCACCTTTGGAGGAGTCCCCTACACAGGCTATCCCCTATTTAGCGCTCCCACAGAGTATGCAGCAGCCCTACATCAAGCAGGCTTCAACCTATTTTTTACTGCCAACAACCACGCCCTCGATAGCGGCACAAAAGGATTCCAGCAAACCATCCAAACCATCAAAGCACTAGGAGCAAAACAGACAGGCACATTCATTTCAGAAGAAGACAGAGCACTACGCTACCCCCTTATGCTTATCAAAAATGGCATTCGTATAGCATTTCTCAACTACACCTATGGCACCAATGGACTAGCAGCAAAAACACCCCATATTGTAAACCTCATCGACACCATCCTTATACAACAAGACATAGCAGCAGCACAAAAGCTCCACCCCGACATCACCATTGCAGTAATGCATTGGGGCGAAGAGTATCACACCCAACCCTCAAAACAGCAAAAACAGCTAACCCAGTTTCTCTTCAACCACAATGTGCGCCTCATCATTGGGCATCATCCACATGTGGTGCAACCCCTACACACCCTTTCACAGGGCGATAGCATCACCCATGCAGTGTTTTACTCACTAGGCAACTTTGTGTCAAACCAACGCAAGCAAAACAGAGATGGAGGCATGCTAGCCCATATAGTGCTCAGCAAAGCCCATCAAGATGCACCCGTTAGCATACAAAAAGTCGACTATTCGCTGCTGTGGGTTCAAAAACAGTATGAAGCCGGCAAACCCATCTTCCGCATCCTCCCCATACAAGCCGACACCACCGGCTACAACCTACAGCCCCACGAACGGTGGGCTATGGATAGATTTGTGAGAGGGGCCACCAATATTTTGGAAACTAAATTGTAGAAGATTATAACAACCTACACACTAAAAAAATCCAACCACTGCACTCGCTGCAATAGTTGGATTTCATTTTTTAAGATTATTGTGCAAGTAGTATTAATACTCCATCAATTATAAGTCAAACTGCATGTTTCAACAGTTCCATGTGCCACCTAAGCCAAAACCTTGAAGGCACTTAAGCATTTCATAGTGCTGTTTCTATTATTTTGAAATAGAACTTGGTAATTTAACACCCGAAACATCTTTTGTATTAGGCACAACATTAAGAAGCGATGGAATTCTTTCAGATACACCATCCTCATCATAAAACAGGCGTCCTTCTCCATTGGCTATAAATATATCATCACGCCCATTATTATCAACCATAATCAGAACAAGATGCAATGATTCAATACTATCCTCACCTATAATTCCTGAATAAGCATATACCAACTCAGCGGACTCGCCTGTTGTTCTAGTTGAAACAACTCTTATAAAGAGCGAGAAATTAGATTCGTCACCTACCAGATATGCTATATATCCATCATCACCAATTGAAGAACTAATTACATTACCCTCAAAGTCCAATTCTACACTTTCAAAACTTGCAGTAAGCTTACTGTTGTCTTGTGAAGAGATTTGAATCCTCGAGTCAGCATACCGTTGTCCAATAACGTCATAAGGTCTATTAGAATTCTTAAGTACTTGTGGGCTCAAACTATAAACACCTTCAATATTAGGAGGCGTTGTGCCAGTATGTATGGTTAAACCCAAATCTTTAATTTCATCCAAAATTTCCTCTGGCAGGAACTCATTAATATCCTCTGTAAGACCATTATACCTCAACTCGTTACCATAAGCAGTACCCACACTATTTGTTGCGTAGGCTCTTATATAATAAGTAACCCTTGGAGTAAGGTCAGTCAATGAGCTTTCAAAAACACCCGCTCCTGTACCATCCGAAGTTTTAAGCCCATCTATTGTTGGGTTGGGTTCAGTACCATAACACACACCCCTTGCCGTAATAGCAGCCCCTCCATCACTCGTTATTTCACCACCAGTATCTACAGAAGTAGCTGTAGCATTGGTAAGTGAAGCAGTTGTTACGGTAGGTAGTTCGGCAAGCGTTTCAAATATTTGCTCATTTCCATAAGCAACACCCTCACTATTCACTGCATATGCACGCACATAGTAAGTAGTGCCCAACTCCAATTCTGTAAGATTACTAGCAAACTCACCCAAACCTTCTCCATCTTCTGTTTTATAATCATTAATTGTTGGAGATTCGCTGGTACTCCAACATACACCACGTGCTGTAACTGCAGCACCCCCATCATCCGTAATATTACCCCCTGAAACAGCTGTAGTTGTAGTTATTTCGGCAACCTCAACTGTTGTAAGCGTAGCCAACCCAATTGCTTTAAGAGTTTTAAACGATATTGCATTACCATAGCTCACACCCTCACTATTACTGGCATACGCTCTAACATAGTAAGTTGTATTGGCCTGCAAACCAATAATAGAGCTCGTAAAACTGCCCAATCCATCACCACTAGCTGTTTTGCTATCGTTAATGGTGGGCGTCTGGGTAGTGCCCCAACAGACCCCTCTAGATGTAACTGCTGCACCACCATCATTGGTTACATTACCTCCCGAGGTGGCAGTAGTTTGTGTGATATCTGTTACATTTGCTGTTGATACTACAGCAACACTTTTGGGGTCATCCTCCTCGCAGCCAAACATCACTAATGAAAGTGATAGTAAGATAAATAGATACTTTTTCATAGCTAAATGTTTTTATGGGTAAAAAAATTGAATTTAATAAATTGCCCTATAGTCAACTTTTTCATAATAAAACTATAAACAGCAACAACTACACAACAAAACACACCTCAAATTTACCCACAAACAAAAAGCTATAGTTCCCAAATCGTATAAAACAATTCCCAAATCGTAAAAATCTTTACAATACAATTGGTGCAAAACACGAGAAAAATAAAAAGAGATAAATGCGAAAATTACTATGAATAGAGATACTAAAAAGAGGGAGAGTGCTACCAGGCACCCTATCAATTAAAAATAGATGTTTTATAAAAAAGCAACCCTTTTGAAGCAAAAAAGCCACAAAAATAGACAATAAATCTTTTTAAGGTTACATTTATTTGATACTATTTTTATACACTTCCCGTACATTCTTGCTGGTAACAAGAGTTCACTTCACCACCACCGAAACCTGCGTCTTTTCATTCACCCCCTTAAAATACCACTCCTTCTGCCCACTCAAACCACTTCCACCATTATAAAACAGATTAGAGCCAGCATGTTGCGAATTTGGCAGCTCGTCATAGATAAAAGGCGCTGGCAAATAGTTGTACAAATTAATAGAACCCAAATCATACCTTATGCCACCCACAGTAGATTCACTCCACACATCACCCCTATTAAACCGATACCCTGTGTCCATATCCATTTTATCTGACAACATACTAGCCACACCAAACCTCTGAAGCACATCGCCATAGCTACCCACTGTGCCCCCATTAGCATTCACAGCCTGCACAATAGAAGCTGCCCCAGTATAATCATTCTGAATAAGCTCTCTAATAAAATTTGCACCCCCATAATTCCTCATCAAATATGCCCCCAAAGCATACGTTTTAGAGTAATTGGTAAGCGTTTCATCCTCATTACCACTCCAATCTAGCAGCGTATAATCGTTGTAAGAGTTAAATAGTGGCAATCTGCCATCGCTATTACCACTAGCCCCTGCAGAAGCAGCCGCATAAGGCACCCCTCGGGGTCCGTCAGTCAATATTTTATTAGCAACCAAATCCTCCACACACTGCGCACACATCTCATTTATTGCCGTATTGCTCTTCAAACCCCTCAACACTTCGTGCTGATAAAAATAGACCATATGCGT
>DUVZ01000263.1 GCA_012840785.1 Bacteroidales bacterium | reverse complement strand
TAGAAGAAAACTCTACAAAAGTGACTAGATTGTCCTCATTATATACCTCACAGCAAAGCAAATCGAATGTTGTTGCAAGTAATATAACACTTCACAATGGCTATACGCGTAACAACTATCGCTTTAGACTACTAGGAGAAAAGGCACATGCTACCATTGGGGGTCTTGCAATAGCTGATAAGAGTCAGCATGTCGACAATTATGCTTTTCTTGATCATGCATCACCAAACTGTACGAGCAATGAGCTATTTAAATACGTTTTAAAAGAACGATCAACAGGAGTGTTCTGTGGTAAGATATTGGTTGAAAAAGATGCTCAGAAAACGTTGGCTTATCAAACCAACAGAAACTTGATAGCATCGTCAGATGCAAAGATGTATGCCAAGCCACAACTTGAGATATATGCCGATGATGTAAAGTGTTCACATGGTTTGACAACAGGTCATCTTGACGATGAAGCGCTGTTTTATCTACAAGCGCGAGGTATACCTAAAGAGGAGGCAGAAATGCTATTGATGGTTGCATTTACAAAAGATGTGGTGGAGTTGATAAATATAGAGTCATTAAGAGAGAGGTTAGAGTATCTGATTGACAAGCGATTCAGAGGCGAACTAATGCGATGTGGCAATTGCAATGTTTGTAAATAGAACAGACTATGAAACAATGATAGATGTAAATAAAATAAGAAGTGATTTCCCTATACTTTCACGTAAAGTATATGGAAAACCCTTGGTGTATTTCGATAATGCTGCTACTACACAAAAACCAAAATGTATGATAGAGAACATAGAGGAGATGTATTATACCCTCAATGCAAATATACACAGAGGTGTTCACTTTTTGAGTCAACAAGCTACTGATGCCCACGAAGCTGCTAGAGTAACCATACAAAATTTTATTGGGGCAAAGTCATCCAATGCAATTGTGTTTACACGCGGCACAACCGAATCGATAAACTTGATTGCTTCTACTTACTGTAGAGCGTTTTGTAAGCCTGATGATGAGATAATTGTTTCGGAAATGGAACACCACTCCAACATTGTTCCTTGGCAATTGCAGGAAGAGATTTCGGGTGTTAAGCTGCGTGTAGTTCCTATAAACGACAAAGGCGAACTAATTATTGAAGAGTTTAAAAAGCTGATTAACCATCGCACAAAACTTGTTTCCATTGCTCATATTTCAAATGCATTGGGAACAATAAATGATATTGAAGAGGTAATCAGGATTGCTCACGAGAATAATATTCCTGTTTTGGTAGACGCAGCTCAGTCTGTGCAACATGTTCCCTTGGATGTGCAAAAGCTAGACTGCGATTTTCTAGTCTTCTCTGCTCACAAAGCATATGGTCCAACCGGAATGGGAGTGCTTTATGGAAAAGAGGAATGGTTAAACAAGCTGCCTCCCTATCACGGTGGAGGTGAGATGATTGCTAGTGTCTCTTTCGAGAAAACTACATTTAACGAACTTCCTTACAAATTTGAAGCAGGTACACCCGACTATGTGGGCTCTACATCGATGGCTGCAGGCCTTGATTATATTGCTGAAATAGGAATGGACAATATTGCTCAATATGAACACGATTTGCTTGAATATGCCACAGAGCAACTCCTTAAGATAAATGGTCTAAAGATATATGGAACTTCTAACAACAAGGCGAGCGTAATATCATTTTTGGTAGATGGCATTCACCACTACGATATGGGAATGCTGCTAGATAAGATGGGCATAGCTGTACGTACTGGACATCATTGTGCAGAACCTCTTATGAATAGGTTGCAAATTGACGGAACAGTAAGGGTTTCGTTTGCTTTTTATAATACCAAAGAGGAAATTGATCAACTAGTTGCTGGGATAAAAAGAATAGCAACTATGTTCTGATATCTATATTAAAGTAATTGATATAAAAAAGGCTGTTTCTTATAATGAGACAGTCTTTTTTTGTTTTATGAAAACACCTTGAGAGCTTGTAGTATATGTTTTTTTAATAAATGGTTTTTGTTAGCATTTGCAGGCTTTATCTACATGTTATATACTTATCGAAATAAACATTCTGACCCTCAAAATGTTGTACATTTTAGTATATCAAGACAAATTTTTATAGAATCATCTTTATTTATAAAATCATTATGAATAAACCTATTTCAAGTAAACTAGCTTTATGTTTAGCTATCTTATTGGCTTCTTTTATCTTGTTCTCTTGTAGTTATAAACAAGATTTTGTAACTGAAGAGATAGTTGCAGAACAACTACAAGATGCACAAAAAGATAGTCTGATAGCGCTAGTGAAAGACTTGAATAGGCAAGGCACAGATGCTAGAAACTCTGCTGATTACAGAGAGGCTATCAATCTACACTTTAGAGCTCTTAATTTAGCTGAAACAGCCGAAGATACTTTGGGACAGATATACTCTCTTAATAATATTGGTACAGATTTAAGACGAACATACTCCAACATCGAAGCCTCTACTTATCATTATTTAGCATTAGAATTGTCTGATGATAATGACAAATACCTGAAGATGCGGGCAATGGCTATGAATGGTTTAGGAAATATATTTTTGGCGCTTAATAAAAGCAAACAAGCCGAAAGTTATTTTCAGCAAGCTCTTTCAATTGAACGTGATCTGAACAATGCTTTGGGGCAGGCTATTAATTATGCAAATTTGGCAGAAGTATATCATATAAGTAACGATTTAGATAGTGCGCTTTACTATTATGAAGAGTCATTAATGCAAAATGAGATTATTGACTCGGATATTGGAAGAGCAATTTGTAAAAGAGCTATGGGGCTTATTTATTACAAAAAAGGAGATGAAAAAAGAGCTTTGCAACTGCTCGAAGAGGCTTTTGCTCTTATGGAAGATTCTAAAGATGCTTTTCATAAATTAGAGGTTCAGATTTCATTAGCTGAAACTTATATTAATATTGGTAGAACAGTGGCAGCCGAAACACATATATTGGAAATATTGTCACAAGCAAAGGCGTTAAACTCTT
>DUVZ01000262.1 GCA_012840785.1 Bacteroidales bacterium | reverse complement strand
GGTGGCACGGCAGCAGAGAAGATTGCAGCTTTTGAAGCAGCAGGTATTCCAGTGGCAAAAGAACCAAGTGAAATACCCGATTTATTAAAGAGAAGAAGGTAGTTATGATTTAAAACTGATATCCTATTCCACCAAAGAAGTTGAAGTCGCTATACTCGTGTTGATACCCTATCGTAAAATCTATGGGTCCTAATCTTGTGCGGGATTGATAAGTTATGCCTGCACTCCAGTTTAAGTTATCGAAACTAATGTTTTCCCACTCATCGAATTGCAACAATGCTTGAACTCGTGGTGTTAGGTAATTCTTATCATCCATTGCTATTCTAAAACCCAACTCACCCAATGTACTCACAGGCTCTAAAAAACTGATGCCTCGCTGCCCTAATACAGGGAATGAGTAGTCTGAAAAAGAGTTGTAGGTGTTGGCTGCATAGTTGGCATAAACCGAACTTTGGCTCTCAATATTAAACAATGTTCGATGATGAAAACTTGCCAACAAAGAGACCTCATCATTAAGAGGCACTACTGAACTTAACCTCAAGTGATAGATTGGTATAATATTAGAAAACTCACTTTTGTTTACAAGAAGAGAAAATGTTGTGTTTAAATAGAACCCTCTATTGGTAAGATATACATCATCTCTACTATCTATTGTGAACTGACCAAACAGTGTGGAATAGAAGCCGCTAGTATCTGCATCAAACAACTTGATGCTATTGTCGGTATTACGCCTATAGCAGCTATTGCTATAATAATGTTGACTCAAACCCATCCCAAAATCAATATTATTGTGGAGCCTCCTATTGGTGTATAACGAAGCGTCAACATTCACAACATCCATTTTACCTGTTCTATGTCCTCCTTCGTATTGATTCAACTTATTGTAACGAGCACCAATCTCAAAACCCATAGTAGTAAAATACTTACGATTTGATTCCATCTTCATTTTTATCTGAGGATTGATAGCTATCTTTGTATCAATCATCATAAGACTAAAAAAGTTGGAGTAGTTTTGTTTTGAATAATTGGCATAAATTGAAGCTAAATCAACTGTGTTGAATCCTGCACCCAACATCAGCTTTGACTCTTTCTTGTCTTTTATAACCAACTCAAGATTGTGCCCCTTGCCATTTGGCTTCAATATATAGTTTACCATCTCGAAGTTACCATAAGCATACAATCTTTTTGTGGCTTCATCTATCTCTTTTGTTGTATAGACAGTGTTTGGAGTTATATTCAATGTCGATAGTATAAATCTGTAGTCATCTTGATAGGTATCTTCTAATACCACCTCTCTTATCAACCATTCATCGACATGTTTATATGCTATATCTTTATTATTCCTCTTGATATTTCGTCCTTCAATCAGCTCTAGTATTTTAGGGAGCTGTTCGCGAGCTGCTATTTCTCCCTTTTTCATAATGCTGTCTACTGCACTTGCTCTAAAATCGAATGTAGCAACACCTTTAAGCTCGGGGTTAATCACCACATCTGCCAATTTAATGTTATCATTGTGTTTTTCAACCTCTATCTGATTTACAATTCCCATCAATATGGAAGTGATAGATCCAAATTGCGAATCTTTGTCTTTTTCCTGCTGCAAATCGACACCTATTATTATATCAGCACCCATATCTATAGCAACATCTACAGGAAAATTATTAATAACTCCTCCATCAACTAAATGCATATCATTAAAACTGACAGGAGAGAAAACTCCTGGAAAAGCCATACTCGACAACATTGCTGTTGGCAGATGACCATGCTTCAACACCTCTTCCTTTCCAGTCTCTAGATTATAGGCTACACAAGCAAAAGGGATGGGTAAATCTGAAAAATGAATACTATCGGGTATGTTTGCAGTAATTCCACTAAAAAGGTTCAATATATTATTCCCTTTTACATAACCTGAAGGCAGCGAGAGTTTTTTATCTTTTGTATTTAAATCAAATTCTAATAGATACTTTTGTTCGTAATTTTGTTTAAAGGGGGTTTTAAGCTTTCGTGGCACTCTATCTAAAAGCAACATTTCCCAATCTTGCTCTCTCACAAAATCTTCGATATCTTGCGCTGAGTAACCAATAGAATAAAGAGCTCCCACAATTGTTCCAATACTATTTCCTGAAATAATTGAAATAGGTATATTTGCCTCTTCAAACACTTTTAATGCTCCAATATGGGCAAAACCTTTAGCTCCGCCGCCACTCAATACTAGCCCTAGCTTAATCTCATCTTCAGCATTCTCTGTTTGCGCTTGAACTGTGCCAACTAAACTTGCAGCAAAGCATATCAAAAGAGTGAGAGCAGACTGTTTGATTAAGTTTTTAAATTGATTCATACCTTAATAGTTTAAATATAAGTGCCTGACAAGTAGTTGTCATGCACCTTTTGGTTACAAAGAAATGCTTAATTGCAAATATACAACAATAAAGTAAAAAGGAGAGTGTTCAAGGTTAGCTATAGTTTTATTCGTTTAAAAAAAAGATAAATCAATCACTATTTAAAACAAACACTTACACCTTTCCGTAAAACCAATTAATGCTGACATAAAAAGACGAGACTATCCATAAAAGACAGCCTCGTCAGTGGGAGTGTTTGTCTCACATACATGAGAGTTGCACCCGTTATCTTCAATTCATTGCTGAATTATTCTTTATCAGAATCTTTATTTACATCAGTATCAGAATCTTTTCTCTTTGTTGGACGCTTGCGCGCAATAAAAACTTTATTTACTCTGCGTTCTGCACCACGTATTTCACCACTTTGTTCGCTTTTCCTCTTTTTCAGATCAAAAATTTTCCTTTCTGGTTGATGATCATCTGCATCTCTTTTTTTAAATACTGGACGATTGGTAGTATCATCAAATATAATATCCTTACGGTCGTATGATTTGTAATCCCTTTGTGGCCTGTCTGCCCTATCGCCACCTCTGGGTCTGTCATCTCTGCTAAAGCTTCGATCTCTCTCTTTAAAACCACCACCTCTTCGGTCATCGCCTCTTCCTGCATCGCGGTCTCTAAAACCTCCTCTATCACGGTTACGGCTATCTCTGTGCCTATCGTCGCCTTTAGGAGGAGCAAAGTCTTGTTTAAACTCTCTTTTGTTTTCACCAACAGGACGGCTATCACGGTCGTATCTTCTAGTTGACACCTCATCTTTTGAACGATCGTCGCGTCTACCAGCAAATATTTCATACTTTCGCATCTCAACCTCTAAGGGTCCGTTAAAAAGGAAAAAACGCTTTGAAGGTTTTAACCCTACTCCATCAAAATTTTCTTTTTTATTGCTTAACACATAGGCTTCGTATCCAGTAAACACATGTTTCAGTCGTTCACCTATCATATTATACAGCGCTTCAAGATCGTTTATTCTTATACGCTCTCCATATGGAGGGTTCATCATAATAACCCCTGGAGGCTGTGGAGCCTCAGTATATTGCTGAAATGGTTTCGCCTCTAATGTTATTTCATTTTTAAGTCCAGCATTTTTTACATTCTTTTCAGCTATAGCTATAGCTTTGCCTGATATATCTGTGCCTATTATTTTATGATTGAATGTGCGTGCACCACT
>DUVZ01000261.1 GCA_012840785.1 Bacteroidales bacterium | reverse complement strand
GCTTCTATTTCTTCAAATCCTTCTGCTAAAAATACAATTGCTTTTTTCATGTTATATTTACTTTTTAATTGAGATTAAACTTATAGGTAATAGTTCCTTGTTGAGGATTAGTGCTATTTATTGCATTGAATTTTGTTTTTCTTGCAGCTTTAATAGCTTCATCAACTAGTTCACTAGGAGCAAATGTCCCTTTCGCTTGACTAGCATCAGTTACATCTCCATTAGGGGCAACAGTAATATTAACAATTACAGTACCTTCAGCATCTACTGTATAGTTAGGTTTTACTAATCCTCCGCTACCAACACCTCTTCCTTTTAAGCTAAAACCAATACCTCCTTGACCAAATGCTGCACCTTGGTCAGAACTCCCTGTAGATACACCTTGCGTGCCACTTCCTTCCGATTCGCCTCTATTGGCATTAGCGTTTTCACCAAACAGACCAGACATTTGTTGATTAATTGCTTGTTTGCGGGCTTCCTCTTCACGTCTCTTTCTTTCAGCCTCTGCTTGTCTGCGACGTTCTTCTTCGCGACGAGCTTGCTCTTGTCGTTCTCTCTCTTCTTCTCTTTTTCTCTCCTCTGCTTTTACAGCAATAGATGCTTCAGTATCTTGTGTTATCAAAGGAGTTTCCGAAGGTCTGTTGGTTTGAGCAGCTATTTCCTCCACTGGTTGAGGGGCTATATCCACCATCGGAGGCTCTTCATATCCACCAGCCTCTTCCATATTTCCAAACATCACAGGAATACCGCCCAACTCGTCAGAAGAGCTAGCAAGTTCGAAATAAGAGAACAAAAGAATAACTATCAGCAGCACCATAAAGATGGCTGTTCCAATCATGCCAGTTATTTCTTCTTTTGTAATCATCGATTTTTGCATGCTTTGTTTTAGTGTATGGGTAAGGAAATATTAGTTGCCCCTATTTAGGCCGAGTCATCAACACCATTTTGAATTTGTGTTTGTTTGCAATATCCAAAATCTTCACTATCTCTCGATAGGGCACACTTTCATCGGCATAAAGTGCTACAAAAATATTAGGGTCTTCGCTATACGAAGCTTCTAAGAAGGGTGTAATAGCTTCAAAAGACACCTCTTGCTCTGTGTCGCTACCCGATGCTACATAATATCTCATGTCGGCATCAATTGTGACACGTGTCAATGGTTTTGCCTGGGCCTGCTGTTGTGCTTGTGGCAGCAATACTTTTATTGCACTTGGCACAACAATAGTGGAAGTAATCATAAAGAAAATCAACAATAGGAATATAACATCCGTCATAGATGCCATGCTAAAATTCGATTCTATTGTATGTCTTTGTTTAAGTGCCATATATATCTGTTAAGCTGCAGGTTCGTTCAATATATCCATAAATTCCATTATGCGCATCTCCATCTTGTTTATAACTCCTTTGATGAGTGTAGTAAGATAGTTGTATGCAAACATAGCAATGATACCCACAACAAGTCCTGCAACGGTTGTTACAAGTGCTTCGTAGATACCAGTCGATAGGCTAGTTACATCCACATTAGCTCCCTCGCCGGCCATGCTCATAAAAGCTTTCACCATGCCTGTTACCGTTCCCAGAAAACCAATCATAGGTGCTCCTGCAGCAGTAGTAGCCAAAATGGGTAGCCCTCTTTCAAGAATAGCTATCTCTATATTCCCCACATTTTCGACAGCACTAGTTACATCTGTTGTAGGGCGTCCAATACGGCTAATTCCTTTTTCAACCATTCTTGCAGCAGGTGTATCAGTTTTTCTGCATAAGCCAAGTGCTGCATCTACTTTACCCTCGTGAATATAATCTTTAATTCTATTCATAAAGGTAGCATCCTCTTGTCTTGCTTTTCTAATAACAAGTGTGCGCTCAATCAACACATAGATTGATAGAGCAAGGAGGATTAGCAATACAATCATTATCCAACCACCCTTGGTAGCCAATTCAAATGCACTCATGCTAGTGGCTTGGTTTTCGATGGTGGTGCTCACATTTTGTAAGGTGTCGAGCACTTCTGTAGAAATTTGCAATATATTCATAGCTTTCTGTCGCTTTGTATTATCTGTTCAATTGTTTTTGAATGAGGTAAAGATAAAAAACTAATTCGTTTTTCCTCTCTATCTATAGTGCTATTAAACAATTCTTATAGGCTTTTATTGTTTTTTCTAAGCCCATATATAGAGCGTCAGAAATAAGCGCATGTCCTATAGACACCTCTTTTATCCAAGGAATGGATACTATAAGATAGTTTAGGTTTTCTAGGTTCAAGTCGTGTCCTGCATTTAATCCCAATCCAAGACTCTTAGCCAGTTTAGCTGCTTCAATATAGGGAGCAATGGCAGCCTCTCTATTCTCTGCATATTGGTCTGCATAGGGCCCGGTAAAAAGTTCAATTCTATCTGTACCAATTCTTGAAGCTGCTTTTATCTTCTCCTCGTTGGTCTCTATAAAAAGAGAGGTGCGAATGTCGGCTGCTTGCATTTCTGCAACAATTTCAGTTAAAAACAATTCATGCGTAACAGTGTCCCATCCTTCGTTTGAAGTGAGTGCATTGGGTGCATCTGGCACAAATGTTACTTGACGTGGTTTTACTCTCTTCACCATTGCTATAAACTCTGGCGATGGATATCCCTCGATGTTGAACTCAGTAGTTATTTTCGACTGTAAGTCAAATACATCTTTCCTTGTTATGTGACGCTCATCGGGTCTGGGATGCACGGTTATGCCGTCTGCTCCAAAACGTTGGCAGTCTTCAGCAACTTTCAACACATCTGGTAGGTTTCCACCTCTCGAGTTTCTCAAAGTTGCAACTTTGTTTATATTAACGCTTAATTTGGTCATAGTTTTTATATAAAAAGGCACTGTGTGCTATTGATAAATTTTAGTGCAAAGATACACAATTTTTTATCCACATTGAAAAGTAGTGAATATAAATAGTTGTTTTGTTGCTCTTAAAGAATGAATTTTTTTTACATCTTTGTAGTAGGATAATAGTTTATCCGATTAAGAAATGAGGAAAAAGCATATGCAATCAAAAGAATTTATTAAAAAACAGATCAAGAGTTTTGTTTCTATTACCAATCCTGAAGAGTTTTTAGAGTTGGCAGAGTACGAACACTCAATGGTAATCTTAGATGTAGCTATCAAAGATTATACATTGTCTGAGATTGCTCGCTTGGTTGAAGATAATAATGCCAGAATTGTGAGGCTGGAAACACTTCCGCTACAAGATGGCATAAGTTTACTTGTATCTCTAAAAATGGATATACTTGATATTTCGGCAGTACTTCGAAGTTTCGAACGGTTTAGTTACAAAGTAGTATACTACTTTATGCGCGAAGGTGAGATGAACGACACCTACGAAGATAGGCTGAAAGAACTAATGCACTATTTAGACATGTAGAGCTGTTTCGTTTTACCTAAAAGTAGAGATGAAGTAAAAAAACCACCTAATAAACAGACGACAAAATAAAACATTAATAAAAATGAAGATAGTATTATTTGGCAATTTGTATAACAATAAGCCTGAGAGATATGAAAATCAGTTTTATGCTATTTGTCAAAAGATTAAAGATCATTGTATAGAGATTTATTTGCCAACTGCTTTCTTCAACACCCTGTCGGTTGGCTTGAGAGAAAAAATAGAACCCTTTATACATCTTTATCACACATCTGTTCCAAAGGCCGATATAGCTTTTAGCATTGGGGGCGATGGTACATTTCTTAGAACTGCTGCAGAAATTGCACACAGCAATATACCTATATTAGGGATAAACACAGGAAGACTTGGGTTTTTAGCAGATATAAAGTTTGAAGACCTAGACGAAACTTTAAGCGAAATTTTCAACAACAATTATCGCCTCGAAGAGCGTATGCTTCTCAGAACTAATGCTGTAAACTCTTCGGTAGATGGTGCGAAAATTAGTGTTGACTTTTCCAACTACTCTCTTAACGAGGTAGCTGTGTTGAAGCAAGACACCTCATCAATGCTCACAATTCACGCTTTTATAGACAACGAGTATTTAACCTCCTATCAAGCCGACGGGTTGGTTGTAGCAACGCCCACAGGCTCTACCGCATACTCATTAAGTATTGGAGGACCTATTATGGTGCCCACAGCACCCAATATCATCCTCACTGCTATTGCACCACACAGTTTAAACTCACGACCTTTGGTTGTTGATAGTAGTAGCAAAATTAGATTGGAGATAGAGAGTAGGAGCGACAACTACCTTGTGTCGTTAGATGGTGTGTCGCAAACGTTGAGTGCAGATACCGTGCTCGAAATATGTAAAGCAGACTATGTTCAGCCCGTTGTGAAACGTCGTGGACATACTTTCTTCGAAACCCTTCGCAATAAATTGATGTGGGGAGCAGATATTCGATCTTCTAGGTAGATATAATAGTTTTTCTACTTGCTTTTTAGAAACAATAATACTCTCTTTATGTTGCTTTGATTATAGCTTTGCAGATTAGATCTGTTTTAACCATTGCATGGATAGGCTCAGACTTTCTCACAAGTGGTGCATTCATTCCACTAGTATTAGGGTTTTTATGGGTAAGAGGAACCTCAAAGGATGATGTTGAGAAAAGTATGTGTATTATTAATAAAGCATATATATATATATATAGAATAAGTATAATTGAGGCATCCTTTTACACGTCATTGCTTTTAAATACAAAAAACCGCAGACTAATTAAAGTCCGCGGTTTTTTGTTATTACGGTTATATTACAATCTTATTCTTAAACTAAGAATCCAAGTAAGATACCAGCTGCAACTGCCGAACCAATAACACCTGCTACGTTAGGTCCCATAGCATGCATTAGTAAGTAGTTGTTTGG
>DUVZ01000260.1 GCA_012840785.1 Bacteroidales bacterium | reverse complement strand
GGGAAAATATGTGGCACAATATGGTGGAAAATTTATACACGAAGAGAGAACTGGAGGGCAAAACCCAAAACAAATAACCAACAACCCGTATAAGATTTCGTTGAAAACAAATCGTGGAGAATTGTACACCAAACAAGCCTATATAATCAACGACGACCACTTTATCGAAAGTGTTGCATTGATAGCATCGGGCTCTATTCACGATCAGAAATCGATGTTTGATACCAAAGTTTATGATGTTACTCAGAAGAGTTTATATGCAAGTTTGCTCTACGAGAAAGAGTTTTCTCACAAACACAATCTAAGTACAGGAGTTAGTTTGAACTATGATGAGTTTGAAGAATTGCTACAAACCACAAACTACAACAGACGCGAAGCTGTTCCAGGAGTATTTGCAGAATATACTTACAACCTGAATGATAAGTTTGTTATATTAGGTGGACTAAGAGCAGACTATAGCTCTAGATATGGTGCATTTATTACCCCTCGACTGCATCTTAAATACAATCCATACGAGTGGGTACATCTTAGAGGTTCAGTAGGTAAGGGTTATAGAACTGCCAACATTCTAGCAGAAAACAACTACCTGTTGGCTAGCTCTAGAACTGTAGATATTGCTGACAATCTTGAACAAGAAGAGGCTTGGAATGCTGGATTAAACATTACATTCTACATACCAATTGCTGGAAAACAATTAACGCTAATTGGAGAGTATTACCAAACTAATTTCAATAATCAAGTAGTAGTAGATATGGATAGTAATCCACACGCCATTAGTTTCTACAATTTGGGTGATGGAAAATCTTACACAAACAGTTCGCAAATAGAGATGAGTTATCCTTTCTTTAAAGGATTTACGTTTACTGCGGCTTATAGATGGACAAAGTCAATCTCTGATTACACAAATCCTTCAACAGGTGTAGTTACTCGCTTAGACAAACCATTACTAAATGACTATAAAGGCTTGGCTACAGCATCATACCAAACACCATTGGGTAAATGGCAGTTTGACTTAACTGCACAATTTAATGGCGGTGGCAGGATGCCTACACCCGATTCGATGGAGTCACTTTGGAACGAAACCTTCTCATCGCACACCGTAGTGAACGGACAAATAACAAAATATTTCCGCAATTGGAATATATATGTAGGTGTAGAAAACTTGTTCGATTATCGTCAAGACAATCCAATAGTTGATGCAGCCAACCCTCGTAGTGACAACTTCGATGCTACTATGATATGGGGCCCTGTACACGGACGTAAATTCTTTGGAGGACTGCGATATACAATACCGCGTATCATCTAATAATCAATAATTTAAGTACACATTAAAAACATAACAACATGAAGAAATTTGTAACACTATTAGTAGTATTTGCTTGTATGACAAGCGGTGGGTTTGCAAAAAACCCAAAAGTTGAGAAAAAAAAGGAAACCGTTGAGATACGTCTCGATGACATGTGCAGCGGTTGTGTGAATAAGATAAACAGCTATATTGCTTTTGAAAAAGGAATTACGGCATTGGATATCAACCATGAGAAAAGTTCTGTGAATGTGACCTATTGGGCTCACAGAACAGATACAGCTAAGCTGAGAAAAGCTTTTTCAAAGGTGAAACTAAATATTGAGGAGATGAAGATGGTGGAGGAGACTAAAGAAGAAGCTAAAGAGTAGCAAAAAGTCAAATCTATAGAATCTTTAAAACAAAAGATAAAAACGGATGCCTCAAATGTGCATCCGTTTTTTTAATTATAGTTGGCACAAAATATAGCAGCATACTTTAAAGAAATGGTACCAGATAGATTTATCGCTACTAAATAATGTCTATCTTTGTGCAAAGATTATATTTGTTATTGACGACAATTATAAGCATCAAGCCTAATTGACTACATAAAACTAATAGAAATAACCAATATGAAAATATTAATAATACTCGCAACTGTTTTATTCTCACTAACACTCAATGCGCAAGAGATAAATGGCACCTACTTTGAAGGACCCGACTCTTTATCATTTAACAACAATCACGTAACATTTAGTATAAGAGGAAATGATGCTTTAGGCATAATATTTGTTGGTGAGGGGAATTATGAAATGGTAGATGATTTCATAATAATAAACACTGGAACCTATAGTGGCAAAAAAACAAAAGTAGATGCTCGTGCTGCCACAAAAAATGATACTATTAAGCTTCAATTGTTCAACCAAGATGGATATTCGATACAAGGTGTACGTGCAGAGTTTCTAAATAGAAAGAACAAATCTATCGATTTGAAAATTAGCGATGATAGCGGAATTATTCTGTATAAATACAATCCCAAAATTGCTTCAATAAAAGTTTCAGACCTATTGTACGATAAAATTACTTTTGAGTACGAAGCTAACACTGACTATACAATCCATTTGGTGACAAACAGGGTGTTAGAAGATAAAGTTGTAGTATTTAAGTTAATTGACAGAACAGATGAGAAACTTACAATGAAGCTATTATCGACAGATTTCAAAAGGACGAATCCTTCGACTTCTCATTTAAATAAGTTAGAAAAAAAGACAAAGGCTATCATCGACAGAACACGTTCGTTTGAGATACCTACACCTGAATTCAACTTTTATAACTAAGCAATCACCCCCTATTCTATAATAGGCAATACATTTACAAACATGCTCTTTTTGAGCAACTCCAAAGGAGAAACAACAATGAGGAATATAAATAATTACGAAATAATGGCTCCTGTAGGTTCATACGAATCTCTTATGGCAGCCATACAAGGAGGCGCAAACTCTATTTACTTTGGAATAGAGGGCTTAAATATGCGCGCCAAATCAGCCAACAACTTTACAACTGAAGACTTATTTAAAATCGTAGAAATTTGCAATGAGCATGGATTAAAATCTTATCTCACTGTGAACACAGTGATATATGATGGAGATATTGAACTAATGCACACCATTATTGATGCTGCCAAAGAGGCCAATGTGTCTGCTATCATTGCATCGGATGTTGCTGTGAT
>DUVZ01000259.1 GCA_012840785.1 Bacteroidales bacterium | reverse complement strand
ACGAGCAGCATATTCGTTAACAAGATCAAGAAACGCTTGAATATATACCGTATCAGTAGATGCTAAATTCTCTTTTAGCAAGTCGAACAGGGCTTCGGTTAACTCATAAAGCGGTAGCGATATTATTTGAGAGAGCATCTTATCTAGTTTTTCTACAGACTCCTCATTATACTGCTCCATATAATTATCGTAGGTATCCAATTCACTTTTAGTAGAATGAAACGCAAATACTGATATATGGCAAGAAATTGTTTTGTCTTCTCGTGTGGATTGTTGATATATTTCAATAAAGCATCTACAACTTTAATAACCATAGAATTCTTGAGCAACAGGGCTTCGTTTGAAATAAAGTCGAATTTATATTTCGAACATCTGTTTTCACTTTTATACTGCAATAAACGTTCTGAAACAAGTATACCCTCTTTGCCATCGCGCACTAGTATAGCAATATCTTTAAGTCTGAAACCTTCGTCTTGCAAATTCTCCAAAGTCTTGGTTAGTTCCTTTAGTGCAACATCTTGCCACTTAATGCCCTTCTCTTTTTCAATAAAATTGATAGTCACTCTACCCGCATTAACATCTTTAATTGGTGCTACTTGCTGAGTGAGCTGGCTATAAACATTCGATATTTTCTCAGAAAGATCTTTATCCTCTAGTATCTCCTCATCAGTTCCATTATACACAGCCTGCAAAGCAGTAGCAGCCTCTTCAAAAAACTTATTGTTGAAAGTTACAATATGACCATCGCTACGCCAATTTGTGTCTAAAACATGCTGCTGTATACTAGGAGCTGAAAAATCTTTTTCTAATTGATCTTCAAGAAGCCTCCAATCAGAGTTGCGCCAACGGTATATACTCTGCTTCACATCGCCCACAATCAAGTTGTAGTTGCCCGATGCCAAACTCTCTTGCAAGAGTGGACGGAAATTATTCCACTGCATGGTTGATGTATCTTGAAACTCATCAATCATAAAATGATTGAGGCGTGAGCCTATCTTCTCATATACAAAGGGTGAATCGCTATCGGCAATTATCTTGTTGAGCAACTCAGTTGTATCTGAGAGGAAAATCATGTTAGAGTCGCGCCGATAAGCTTGCAAGCGATTGTTTACATCACTCAATATACCAAGCGTGTTGAAAAAACGAAGTATCTCCTTTGCCGTCACATAATTGGTGCAATTGTTATAAAGAGCTATGGCTTCATTCACACAATCGTTAAGCCCATCACTGTAAGCACTTTCTATTTTATTTATTATGTCAGGTGGTGTCGATTTAATATACCACGATTCAACATTATTGGCAAAATCAATGAAGGTAGTCTTCAACTCTGGCATTTCGCCATTTGCCCAATCGTTGAATCTTTTAAACTGAGACGAACTTTTTCCTTTAAAATCAGAGTAAGACAAGCCGTGACTTTCAATAATGCTTAAGCCACGCTCACCCAAAGCCACTATTTTCTCTTCGTAGTTACGAATAATTGCAAACAGATTTTCTTTATATGCCTTTAGCAGATTTTTATCGCTTATTTGATCTTGAATAGGTTCGGAGAGGGTAATAAATCGTTCATCGAAAAGGTTTCCCGATAGATTAACTATATCATCGTTTATCTTCCAAGTTTTATTATCTTCTATCCTATCATTCATAAAATCCAACAACCACCGCATCAAATCTTCATTGCCTGGTTGGTCAAGCTCATTAAGCATAAGATCAACAATCTCGGGTAGAAACGACCTATTGTCTACCTCAACCTTATAGCCACCCGTTATCCCCATTTCGCGGGTAAAGGCGCGCATAGTTTGTTGAAAAAAACTATCGATAGTACTTATAGAAAAATTTGAATAGTTGTGAAGAATGCTGCGTAGAATATGCTGCGAACGATTGCGAATCTCTTTTTCTGAACGACCAAACTCACTCTTTAAATCATTTAAATAGCCAGATTCTTCGCCAACTGCAAGATTGTGGAGCTCCTTAACAATTCGCGACTTCATCTCATCTGTAGCCTTGTTTGTAAAAGTTACTGCTAAAATATGGTTGAAATTATTGTCTGCACTAAAAAGAAGACGTATATATTGCCCCGTCAGTTGGTGAGTTTTACCCGATCCAGCCGATGCTTTATAGACATGCAAATATGGAATATTGTTAAATGACACGTGTTTTTTTATACCCTTCCTTTTTTAATATTTCTAAAACCCTGTTACGCATATCGCCTTGTACAATTATTTCTCCATCTTTTGCAGACCCACCTACTCCACACTTTACTCTCAAGAGTTTGCCCAAATCATTCAAGTCGTCATCTTGCCCCACAAAACCCGTAATAAGAGTTACTGCTTTGCCTCGGCGTCGTTTAGTGTCAAGTTTTATACGCAACTGTTGCTTATCCTTTGCAATAGTTTCTTCTTGTGGAGTTTCTTCTTTTTCGTATTCAAAATCGGGATTAGTTGAATAAACTACATTTAGTTTTTTCTTCCAGTCGTTCATAATTGTCTCTCTTTCTTTCCTTTCTAATATTATAATAAACGGTTATTTTCTGCGAATAGTTTGACCAGATTCTACAGACTGTACCACATTTATTATATAATCGCCCATGTGCTCACACTCAGTTATAAGGTCGGTATAGAATACACCTGTTTGATAGTCATAAAGATTATTGTTTACATCTTCGATATTCTTGCGTTTAAGCATGTTGCGCAGTTCATTTATTCTATTTTCATATTTAATACTGTCAGTCATATCAAAGTCACTCACCTCTTGTTTTTCAAGCACTTCCTGCATTTTCGTGAAAGCTTTTTCAAGCTCTTTCCACATTAAGCGAATGTTCTCTTCTATCTCTTCTGTAAATTCAGCCTTAGCTTCTAGCTTACGCTTATAGTGACGTGCCATATTGTGACAAGAGTCTGCAATACTCTCTATTTCTGTCACATCACGCAATATCGAACGGATTCGCTCCTTACTTTGATTACTCAATCTACCTTCAGCCACTTTATTTAAATAAGAGCCAATTTCAATCTCCATTCGGTCGCTAATCTCTTCATATTTCTCAATTCTAGTAAATAGCTTCCAAAACTTAACCTCATCTTTGGCAGCTGCTAACTTCTGCACCAACTTGAACATTTTTCTAGTTCGTTTTGCATACACATTAAGCTCTTTCTCAGCCTGCAAAATAGAGAGCTCAGCTGTAGAGAGCATACCTGTAGTAATAAATTGCAGTTGAAACTCCTCATCAGCATCCTCATCCTTCGGTTTGATTACAAACTTACAGATGCGCTCGTACAAGTTCACAAACCAAACCATTATCAACACATTGCCCACATTAAACATGGTGTGATACAGCGACAACCCATAGGATGTTACTGACTCATATGACTGATACACACCCTGTTTGGCTACCAAATCAGCAGAAAGATCAGAAGCTCGAGTTGATGTTATAGCCTTAAACTCATCGGGAGGTAATGTATCTATCCACGCTGCCATTCCTCTAGGGTCAGTTCCCCAGAAACTCTCGGTAAGACCAGATATCATGTTCACAAAAAACTTAAATACAAAGAGCATCCAAATAACTCCCAACACATTGAACATGAGATGTGCAAATGCCGCTCGTTTTGCAGAAACATTTGCCGAAAAGGCTGCAATATTTGCAGTAATTGTTGTACCAATATTCTCACCCATAATCATGGCAGCTGCCGACTCAAATCCAATCCATCCTCTAGAACACATAATAAGAGTAATGGCTACTGTAGCACTCGACGATTGAACAATAACGGTAAGCACCGTTCCTATCAACAAGAAAATAATTGTAGAGAGAAAACCTAAATCTGCAAAACCACTCACAAAAGCAAGAACTTCGGGATTGTTTTGCAAATCTGGCATCGAGTCTTTTAGCCAATCAAGCCCTAAAAACAAAAACGCAAACCCAAAGATAAATTCTCCTAAGGATTTGCGTTTACTTTTTGCCGAAAAGATAAGAGGTAGACCAATTCCAAGTAAAGGAACAGATAGCATACTAATAGAAAACTTACCAAAACCGAACAAAGATATCATCCATGCTGTTACAGTAGTTCCTATATTCGCACCCATTATCACCCCTATGGACTGAGCCAAATT
>DUVZ01000258.1 GCA_012840785.1 Bacteroidales bacterium | reverse complement strand
AGAAAAGGTCTTGCCTCTTTAAAAAATATCAATCCAAGCAATACCAAAAGCCCAATTAGAATATACTTGTGTTGCTTGTTGTTCTTATCAATCATTTATCAGAAAATGTTATATTGTTGGGTGTGAGTCTATTGTTGAAAATCTTTTGGAGTTGCAAATCCACCTATTATGAGTGTTCTTTTTGCTCTATCATAATCTTCTTCTGCTACTTGCATCTCAATATTACCAATAGAATATGATAGTTGGCTTGCAGTGTAGTTTCTTAGATATACTGTAATGCCTTCCATCTCTAAAAATGATTTTGCCACAGTAACTTCCGATGGGAATTGAAATGTTTTGATTGTAATTAAATCCATAATGCCCTCCTTCTTTTTGTTTCATACAAATATATATATAATTAAAATGGTTTTGTCTCAAAAAAAATGGTTTGTCTCCTTTTTTTGAGTTAATTTTGAACCAAATATATTTAATACATATAAAACACTTAACTATGGAAAAAGTTGCCCTTATTACGGGTGCAACATCAGGAATAGGCGAAGCCACTGCCTGTATGTTTGCATCCAATGGCTATAGTTTAATAATCACAGGACGCAGAGCCGACAGATTGAAAAAACTTAAACAGAAGCTCGAGAAAGATTCAACGCGGATTTTAGATCTATGTTTCGATGTGAGAAACGAAGATGAAGTGAAGAAAGCTTTGAAAGAACTTCCCAATTCATGGAAAAGAATTGATGTGTTGGTTAACAATGCAGGATTGGCTGCAGGACTCGACCCTATTGATGGTGGTAGTTCTGATGATTGGAACAGAATGATCGATACCAATATAAAGGGACTTTTGTATGTGTCATACGAAGTGGCACAGATAATGAAAGAGCACAAAATTAAAGGACACATTATCAATATTGGGTCAATTGCAGGCAAAGAGGTCTATCCAAACGGCAATGTCTATTGTGCTACCAAGCATGCAGTAGATGCATTAAGCAAAGGAATGCGAATGGATTTGTTGAAATACAATATTAAAGTAACACAGATTTGTCCAGGCGCTGTAGAAACAGAGTTTTCGTTGGTAAGGTTTCACAACGATGCCGAGAAAGCCAAAACAGTGTATGATGGCTTCGAAGCTCTTGTGGCTAATGATATTGCAGATTGTATTTGGTTTGCCGTATCGCGTCCACCTCATGTTAATATCAATGATATGCTTGTGATGCCTACAGCTCAAGCATCATCATCCGTGTTTTTCAAGAATAAATCTTAATTCTAAGAAAGGAGTCACTTGTTTGCCTTTCTGAAACAATATTGATATATTTGTTTAAATATCTAAAGATAAAGTTATGAGAAAAATTATTTTAAGCTTAATATTTATGTTATCTGCCTTTATTGCGCATTCGCAAGAGAACGTAGAGTATCAGCAACCGCCAGAGTCTATACTCGAGTTAGTAGATGTGGAGAGAGCTCCCATAGTTTCAATTGATAGTAAAAAAGAGCAAATGCTTTTCTACTATCGCGATGCATTTAAGTCTTTGTCAGACTTGAGCCAGCCTGAGCTTCGCTTAGCTGGATTGCGCATCAACCCTAATACTAACATCTCTAGCACAATGAATTTTTATACAAATATAAAGTATAAAAAACTAAACGACAGTGAGCTACATCAGATAGCCAATCTGCCAGAAGAAGCTCGTATTGCTTATACATCTTTTTCGCCGGATGAGACTAAATTGGCTTTTACCCACACTACAGACAAAGGCGTTGAGCTATGGATTGTAGACCTGCAAACATTGCAAGCAAACAAGCTAACTGATGCAATACTTAATGCCAATACAGGGTCGCCTTATAGCTGGTTTAGAGATAGCAAATCTATGCTTGTGAAAACACTTCCCAAAGATAGAAAAGCTTTAATAACTAGAGAAGAGTCTTTGCCTACTGGACCAATTGTTACAACTAGCGATGGGCAAATATCTCAAAACAGAACTTATCAAGACTTGCTGAAAAATAGAACCGACGAAATTAATTTCGAAACGTTGATGACTTCAGATTTACACAGAGTAGGTATTGATGGTTCTACAACCAAATGGAAAGAAAAAGATTTACATAGAGGCATCTCATTTTCGCCCAATGGAGAGTATGTGCTTATCACTACTATTACACCTCCATACTCTTATATAGTGCCATATTATAGCTTCCCAGCTGCTACTGATATTTATACAATGGAAGGCGAATTGGTTACAGAGTTTCACAAAAGCGAACTTTTGGAGAACCTACCAGTTGGATTTATGGCAACTCAAACAGGAAAAAGAAGCATCTCTTGGAGAGCCGACAAGCCTGCCACACTCTATTGGGCAGAAGCCCTTGACGGCGGAGATCCTGCAAACGAAGTGCCTTTCCGAGACGAAGTGTATCAACTAGATGCACCCTTTACTGGTACTCCCCAATACTTAACCAAAACAATTAATAGATATCGTGGTATTCAATGGGGAAATGATGAGTATGCTCTTTTAACAGACCAATGGTGGAATACTAGGAATCAAAAAGTATATGTTTTTAATCCATCAGACAATAGCGTAGAGCCCACCATTATTACCGACCGTAACTATCAGGACGTTTATAGCTCACCCGGAACGCCACATACAGAGCGCAACGATATGGACCGCTATGTACTTACAATTGATAAAAACAATATTTATCTATTTGGCGATGGATATACACCCGAAGGACAATTTCCATTTATCGACGAGTTTAACTTGAAAACTTTGAAGAAGAAAAGATTGTACACTTCATCATATACTGATAAGATAGAAGATCTATATTCGTTTATCGATATCAAAAAAGGAACAGTGCTTACACGGATGCAGTCGGCTACAGAGTATCCAAACTACTATGTGCAAAACATTAAGAAGAAAAATAGCACCCCAACTCCGCTAACCACTTTCGAAAATCCATTTAAGAGTATTGCCGATGTTCATAAAGAGGTAATTACCTATACACGCGAAGATGGTGTAGAACTATCGGGCACATTATACTTGCCAGCAGGATACGATATGGAGAAAAAAGAGAAGCTTCCAATGATTATGTGGGCTTATCCAACTGAGTATAAAGACAAGAGCAGTGCGGGTCAAAGCACAGCCAATCCAAACTCGTTTACCTTCCTTTCTTATGGTAATCCAATTTATTGGGTAACTCGTGGATATGCTATTTTGGACAATGCATCTTTCCCAATTGTGGGCGAAGGTGATGATCAGCCCAATGATACCTTTATAGAGCAACTTGTAGCTAACGCAAAAGCAGCTATCGATGCTGTAGATGAGTTAGGATATATCGACAGAAACAAAGTAGCAGTGGGTGGACACTCTTATGGTGCATTTATGACTGCCAACTTATTGTCAAACTGCGACTTGTTTGCAGCGGGTATTGCTCGCAGTGGTGCATACAATCGCACACTTACTCCCTTTGGATTCCAAAGCGAAGAGCGCAGCTATTGGGATGTACCTGAGGTGTACAACGGAATGTCGCCATTTATGAGCGCTTATAAAATGAAGACTCCACTACTGCTCACTCATGGTGAAGACGACAATAACTCTGGAACGCACACCATGCAAAGCGAGCGCTATTTCCAAGCCCTCAAAAGCTTTGGTGCACCTGCTCGATTGGTTATCCTACCAAAAGAGAGCCATGGCTATGCAGCTAAGAAAAATGTGTTGCATCTGTTGTGGGAGCAAGATCAATGGTTAGAAAAGTATGTGAAAAATAGAGAAGAATAATGCTCAGTATATTTAAATAGCATTTAAAGCTAATAATTGAAGCCTCCTGCAAACTCTAAAGCTTTTGGGAGGCTTCTTTTTATATTTTACACACACACTTTTTAAAATAGTTTTCTTGTACTTGTGATACAAAAAAACGTGGAGTGAATAGATCGGTTTGCTGATGCCTCTTGCCATCTCTTTTTTTAGCTTCCAATGCTGACAATTTGTCATGTTTGTCTACCACTGTTTATTTAAGAAAATTGTCTAAATCTGATTGATTAGCCAATGCTTTTGTATATTTGCACTCTATAATTTAGACAACAAACAATAGAAAACTATGAAAATATTAAAAACCACCATTCTCTTTGCAGCATTCATACTATTAGTGTCGTGTAAACAAGAGCCGAAAACTAGTGGAGGCTACACTGTTGTGTGGGAGGAAAATTTTGAAGATTCAACTAAGCTTCAAACCAATTGGTCTAAAATACCACGTGGCAAAAGCGATTGGAACAATTATATGAGCAATTATGACCAACTCTACGATATAACAAATGGTAACCTTATATTGAGAGGAATCAAAAATACTATGTTGCCCGACGATCCAGCTCCCTATTTAACAGGCGGAATTTACACAAAAGATAAAAGAACTTTTAGTAACGGACGATTAGAAATAAGAGCAAAGCTATTTGGTGCTCGCAGTGCATTGCCAGCATTGTGGTTGTTGCCCGTAGATGATAAATGGCCTCATGGGGGAGAGATAGATATAATGCAACGATTAAATATGGATGGGTATGTGTATCAAACTGTGCACAGCGACTACACCGTTAATCAGAAAATGAAAGACAACCCTAAATCGGCTGTTGTAGTATACATAAAGCCCGACAATTACAATTTATATGCCGTAGAATTGTTTACCGACTCGGTTAAGTTTTTTATAAACGATACCCACACATTCACCTATCCACGTATCGAGACAGAGAGAAGCGGACAGTTTCCTTTTGGCGATAGAGAGTATTATCTTCTACTGGATATGCAGTTGGGTGGCAAATCGGTAGGAGCTGTAAACGAGCAAGACCTTCCTGCAGAGATGCATATCGATTGGGTGCGGTTTCTTCAAAAAGATAAGTGATATTGTTGCCTCTATCCCTCTTTCAAAGCTTTGACTTTGTTGTACGATACTATCAAATCGGCATGATGTTGCGTCAACAAAGAGCGAATCTCAGGAGATAGTCCCTCTGAGGATAGTGCATCGTTGTATGCCGATAGTGCAGCATCCTCGCCAACTACACAGTTGTCGAGGATGATTTTTCTGTTAAATCCGCCAAAGAAAGCTTTCACATCCATCCACACATGGTATATTTTTCCAGCATTGGTAGTACCCGATTCCACTTTGTGTCCGGCTTCAGTTACCTTTTGTGTAAGTTCATCAATAAAATTGTTGCTTTGCTCTACTTTCTCTTGAAATAGTTGTATTAAATCGGCATCCTCTTTTTTTAGCTCTTCTTCTGCTTTTCGGTAGTTGGTTACTCTATCGTTGTTTATTAGTATTAAGTCGTTTAATATACGTGTTTGTTTGTCAATTATTGCCATAGCTGTATTAATCTGTTTTGTTGTTTATCCTTAATAGATACAATGGTGTGCATATAAAACAATAATAGTTGAAGATTGTTCAGTTTGCCATCATTGCTTAAGATGCTGATAATGTGGGGTGTGTGGTTGTTGTAGTAGTTGTTTTATTTATAAAAGAACTAAAATGCAGAAAAGCCCATAGAGGTATATTACTGCATGATGATTTTTTTGGTTCACAACTCTTGTTTGTTTCCTGCTTTTCTTTCTACAAATTGTCCTATAAAATAGGATGCAAGTATTATTGGAACCAGTAAGAACTTTATATTTTTTTCGAGTAGTCCAAAAAACTCATTTAAAATAATGATGATGGCTGTTGCAGCTATAATAAATACGATATCGTATATTTTCTTTTTGTGCATGACAATTATTTATTTTGTTTAAAAAGGCAGCAAAACTGTTTATTGCAATCAAAGGTACAATATTTTAGTGTATATAGTGCAAAAGTAGTTTGCTGCGATATAAATATTAACTAAATTTGGAGTTATATACACTTATTAAATTGAATATTGTAATGAAACTTGGTAGAAAAATAGACTTTGTATTTTTGAGCATTATTGTAGTAGCTGCTGCTTTTGCATCTTGTGTGAATAGTAAAAAAGAGAGAAAGCTGATTGTTGATAGTGATGGATGGAGTGTTTTGTTTGATGGAGAGTCGTTTGATGGTTGGCGTGGATACGGACGCAACGATATGCCCACAGCGTGGACAATAGAGGATGGTGCAATAAAAATTAATGGTGCGAACAGAGGTGAAGCTGGTGCTGTAGATGGTGGCGATATTATTTTCGACCGCAAATTCACAGATTTCGAGCTTACTTTTGAGTGGAAAGTGTCTAAAGGAGCCAATAGTGGAGTGTTTTATCTTGTTCAAGAGATAGAGGGCAAGCCTATTTGGGAATCCTCGCCCGAGTATCAAATATTAGACAATGCAAACCATGCTGATGCAAAAAGGGGCGTCAACAACAATCGTCAGTCGGCATCGTTATACGATCTTATACCAGCAGTGCCACAAAACTCCAACCCTTTTGGTGAGTGGAATAGCGGTGGCATTGTAGTTTATAAAGGCACAGTAACACACTCGCAGAATGGAGAAAATGTTTTGACCTATAATTTATGGACAGATCAGTGGAAGGAGATGGTTGAGAAGGGGAAATTTAAAGATTGTGAGCACTTTATTAATGCGGGTGGCGAAAACTTAGAGGGATATATTGGTTTGCAAGATCATGGCGATGATGTTTGGTTTAGAAATATAAAGGTGAAAGAGTTAAACTAGTTGTAAAAAAAGCACCACAGATAGGTATCCGCAGTGCTTTATAGTTAAAGGGTGGAGAATATCGGAATCGAACCGATGACCTTTTGACTGCCAGTCAAACGCTCTAGCCAACTGAGCTAATCCCCCTTTTCTGATTTTCTGAGGGCAAAGATATATAAATTGTTTATATTTGCAATCAGATTACACAAATAAAACTTACAATAATTGGCAAACTATGGTTATCATAAACACAACTTTTCATGTAGATGAGGAAATTAAGCACGATTTTATCGACTATATGAAGCATATATACATTGCAGGTGCTGCTACTGACGAGAATTTGGTTCACGCCAAACTATGCAGAATTCATGCACAAAAGGTTGAGGAAGGAATTTCATACTCGGTGCAATTTACTTTTAATAATCTTGACGATTTAGACAACTGGGATAAAAGTAGAGGATTGAAATTGAATAAGGCTTTGATAAAGAGATTCCAACATAAAGTAGCAGGCTTTTCAACACTGCTAGAAGAGATACAACTATAGATGCAAAAAGAGCGTATAATAATGGGCATAGACCCCGGAACGCAGGTGATGGGTTACGGTATATTGAAGGTAATCAACAATAAACCTCAGATGATGGCGGTAGGGGTGTTGAAGATGAGCACCAAAGATGATCACTATTTGCGTTTAGCCCAAATATACGAACGTATTATAACATTAATAGAGGAGTACCTGCCCGATGAGATGGCTATTGAAGCCCCTTTTTATGGAAAAAATGTGCAAAGTATGCTCAAGCTGGGTAGGGCACAGGGTGTGGCAATGGCAGCAGCTATATCGCGCGATGTGCCAATATGCGAATATGCACCTCTTAAGATAAAGATGTCGATAACGGGCAGTGGTCGTGCATCCAAACAGCAGGTGTCGTATATGTTGCAAAAAATACTGAAAATACCTGCCGATAGTATGCCAAAACAACTAGATGCTTCGGATGGTTTAGCAGCAGCTTTATGTCATTTTTATCAAACAGGAATGCCTGCCGAGACTACTAAATATAAGGATTGGAAAGATTTTGCTAAGAAAAACTCTAAGAGAGTATCAAAATAGTTTTGTAACTTTAGCGTTGTTAAATAATTCCGAAAAAATAAAGGACTTTTTTGTTTCATTGTTGAATGTTATTTTATAACTTTGCTTTATGAATGAAATTGCACTACATATCGATTTCCTACTGCACACACACGATTGCGTCATTGTGCCTGGTTTGGGTGGCTTTGTTGTAAACGGTAGGGGGGTAGAGAAAAGTGGTTTGTGGGGGTTGGATGCTCCTAGCTTCGAGGTGCTGTTTAACAGTAAACTCACCTACAACGATGGTCTGCTAGCAGAATCTCTAATGAGAACAAACGATGTGTCGTATGATGTTGCAATAAAGAAGATAGAGAAGGGGTGCGAAGAGCTCAAAAGCAAATTGATAGAGCATGGAGAGGTAGAGTGGGACAACTTGGGCACTTTTAAAACTGACAAAGACAGCAGTATTATCTTTTTGGCTAACAGAGATTATGTGCGTCCACAGTTTTTTGGGTTGACAAATGCTCGTTTTACGCCAGTTGCTTTAACAGCTACTACTGACGATGACAATGCTATACCAATTAAAACTGTTGTGCAATATGTTTCGGCAGCTATAGCTGCAGCAGTGGTATTGTTTTTTGTGGCGTTGTCATACAACAACAGTGCCCCTGATAGTCAATATGCCGAGATTGTTTCAAAACCATTGATATTTAGCAGCAAAGTTGACAAAGCGAAGGTAATGAAAGTGGCTCAGCCAGCAGCAAATGTAGCCGAGGTTGAAAAGCCTGTTGCCGCTGCTAGCAACAATAGTAGTAGCAGTATTACCAATGTAACCGAGGAACCCTCAATATCGTCAACCACCACCGCAGTAGGCGCAAAACGATACTACATTATTGTAGGGGTGTATGAGGTGAGGGAGATTGCCGAAAAAAGTTTGAGCAGACTCAAGAGTCAAGGTTTCGACACAGCCTCGATGATTGAAAGACCCATGAGAATTGATGTCTATTCAGCCTCATTTACTACAAGAGAGGAGGCGCACAGCTACCTACTTAATTTTCATAAAGATAATCCGCAGTACAAAGATGCTTGGATATTGAAGCGATAAATCTCTACCTGTCATCTACCACGGTTTTTTCAACTTTCAATGCTTGATTTTTCCATCCACCATGGTTTTTCTTAGTTATTAGACTTTTTTTGCTGCATCCATCTTGGTGTTCCCAATATTTCGTACTTTATATGCCACATTCACCATAGTTTTTACAACTTTATAGCTTCGATTGTCGAATCTACCTGTAGTGTTCTTAATTTTTGTGCATCTTTTGTCTCATTTACCATACTGTTTTCAAATATCGAGGTTTATTTGTGCCATCCACCATGGTGTTTTTATACTTTCTATCTTTTTTTACTACATCTACCGTGGTGTTTGCAAAATTCAGCACTCATTCGCCATTTCCACCGTTGTGATTGCATATTTTGCACCATTACCGATAATTTATCGCTTTGGAATTTTTAAAAGCCCTTAAACAGGAAAAAGTAGGTCGAAAAGAGCTTTTTGAGGAAAATGTGAGAGGAATGCGAATAAAAAAGGTGCAAGTGAGAGACCTGCACCAAATAGAGTAGTTTTTATACACCATTGATCTCTATGTGTGGAAATGATAAAACATCATCCTTAACTTTTAATTTTCCATTTTTAACTCTACACTTTAATAGGTTTCTCTCAAATGCTTAACCGTAATTTTAGTTTTACCCTCTTTAGTCAATTGGGGCGATTTGATAGTTACAACCTTTTTCTCGCCAGGAAGTAGGTCGAAGAAGTTGTCGCTAAACATCGCTCCTTGTGTGGGAATTTCAATAAAGACATCCTTTGCCAAATAGTTGCTCTCTAAGGTAACCCTGTATTCACCATCGGCATAAACAATAGATTTGTCAATCTTGGTTTTTGGCAAGTTCAACTTGTTGGGCCAATAGAAGAAGTAGTTACTTGTAGCAATTGCCTCGCCCATGCTATCGATAAGTTGCGCATTTACCACACTGTTTTCTTGTTGTGCAGTGGTTGCAAAGTCTGCCACAGCAATGCTGTAAACCTTTTCGCTAGCATTGGCTTTGACTGCTACTTGCTGCTTAATTTGTTTAATTACCTCACCTTTAAAATCGATAAGCGAGAGCCTCAATTTAAGGTTGTTGGCATCAGCAAGCTCGTCCGATAGGGTATATATTTTCATCACTCCATCCTCTTGATACACATTAAGTGCAATGGGGGCAAACACATCGCGCGCTTTGTAGTGCATTGCTTTCCAGTTGTTGTAGTAATCTACACCCGACCATGAAACTACGGGCCAACTATCGTTGAGTTGCCAATAGAGTGTGCCCATACAGAAGGGACGATTGCGGCGATGTGCCTCCAAACCGTGTTTCATGCCTTGTCCCTGCATTACCAAACCCACATATACAAAGTCTTCGAAGTTGCTAGGTGTGTGATAATACATATCCATATACTCTTTGATGGCTTCGTTGCCAATACTACTTTTTTGGTGCGATTGCATCACTTCCGATTCTATATCAAAATCCTCTTCGGTAGCAAAGGTGCGAATGGTTTTCATTTCAGGAAAAGATTGGAAACCAAACTCACTCATAAAGCGAGGCACGTTTTTGTCTAACACTTCAAATGGTTGTCGACCATGCCACACACCCCAATAGTGAGCATCGCCATAGCTTAGCGAGGGGATGCGACCCCAGTTGGCAGTGTCGGGTGATCCATGCACATAAAATTTATCGGGGTCGAGCTCCATCACAATGCCTGGCAATAATTTGCGAAATGTTTTGTCGTATCCCTCTCTAAAACCCTCCATTATCTCTTTCGAATATACTTTATCGTATCCCCAATATTTGATAGACTCCTCCACTTCGTTGTTGCCACACCAAATGGATACTGATGGATGATTGCGTAGTCGTTTAATGTTGTAGCGTGCTTCGTGAGCCACATTCTCTAAAAAACTGTCGTCGTGAGGATAGGGGGTGCAGCCAAACATAAAGTCTTGCCACACAAGAATTCCCTTTTCGTTTGCCAATTGGTAAAACTTGTCGCTCTCGTAAAAACCACCACCCCAAACGCGAATCATATTCATATTGGCAGCCACCACATTTTCGTACAGTCGCTCATAATATGCATCGTTTTGCAGTGTGTTCATTATCTCGCCAGGAATGTAGTTGGCACCTTTGGCAAACATGGGCTTGCCGTTTACCTCAAAATAGAACGAGCGTCCATGCTCGTCATCTTCTGCCACAACACGAATGTTGCGCAATCCTATCTGATGTGATTTTTCTGCCACTACATCATCATTAATCAATAACTGTGCAGTGAAATCATACAAATGTGGCTCTCCCCATCCATTGGGCATCCAAAGTTGTGGATTGTGAATTTTAAGCGGAACGGCTATTTTGTTCACCCCTTTTGTTAGGGTAATAGTTCTCTCTTCTGTTTTTCTCTCCTCGCCTGGCAGAGCATAGCTAACAGTCAATTTTGCAGGAGTTGGGTTGTTGTCAACACTCTGTATTTCAATAAAGTTTGTCACCTTTGCTACCTCTTTCGACACAGTTTCTTGTTTTACAAAGAGGTCGTCGATGCGTGCATGGTTGTATAGGGTTAGGTGTACGGGTCGCCATATCCCCATCTGCACCAGTCGCATTCCCCAATCCCAACCATAGTGGTAGGGAGCTTTTCGATAGTAAACGCTCATCTTCTCGTCTCTTGCATCGTTGCCAGCAGGATACTCAAACCCATTGGTTGTGCGGTTGGGCATAAGGTGTTGAACTGGCGAGTAGAAACGGATGTATAGGTTGTTTTCGCCCTCTCTTAATAGATGTTTTACAGAAGCTTCGTGGTTTACAAACATATTTTGCGAGTGGAATATTTTTGAGCCATTCAAAAACACATCGGCATGAGTGTCTAGTCCTTCGAAGGTGAGCAAGGCATCGTGATATTTGAGCTGCTCGTGGGTCAACTGAAAACTCTTTTTATAGTCCCAGTTTTCATCTTCCACCCACTGCACGCTATCTTCGTTTGTGCCATAGTAGGGACTGGGCAATATCTCTAGCCTGATTAGATCGCGTTGCACCGAACCCGGAACTGTGGCTTGGTGCCACTGCTCTTTGTTGGTTTGCGAAAACTGCCAACCATCGTTCAACGCTATAGTTGTGGGTCCGTTTGCCCATAAAAACAGGGGGATAAAACTGAGTAGGGATAATAACTTTTTCATATTGTAATCTCTAAAAATAAACGCATTTGATACACAAATATAAGCATTATTACACTGTTTAGCATCTGTGAAAAGTAATAAAAGAGGTTTTTAATATCACACTAATGCGATACTTTCGATATTTTAACAGCGATAAGTTATATAAATTAGTAATTTTACAAACCAGAGAAGATAAATTTAGGTTCACATGTAAAGAGTTGGATAGTACAATGCAAAATTTAAATACAATAGATAGAGCCTCATTTTTTACTTTATACAAAAAGGTATATCTCTTTTTGCGCCAAACTATGTCGTTGGATGAGGTGAGCAAGCTGACAGAAATTATAAGGCAGGGCGATAATATATTTACAAGAGAGGATTCGCTTAACGAGTTGCTGTTTTCTCTCAACACTGCTGTTATTGCAGTAGAGGAGTTGCGACTAAAACAAACCACTGTTTGCTCTATTCTACTGTTTGATGCTTATGATTCGGGGTATACCTCATTGGATGAGGTGGAGAGGTGCTTTGGAAATGAAATCAAGGTTATTCTTTCGGGTCTTCAGAAAGTTCGTCAGTTGGAGGCAAAAAAATCGGATGATAAGTCGGACAACTATGTAAAGTTGATTCTCTCTTTTATTCAAGATGTGAGGGTTATTTTTATAGTGCTGGCTATGCGCCTGCAGCAGATGCGCGAGGCGAAGGATATGGACGAGGCTGAGCGTTTTGACTTTGGTGTAGAAACACTTTTTATATATGCACCTTTGGCGCATCGCATGGGTTTGTATAATATAAAGTCGGAGCTGGAAGATTTATCTCTTAAATATACCGATCGCGAAGCTTATGATTATGTAGCTAGAAAGTTAAACGAAACAAAGCGTTCGCGCGATAAATATATAGATGAGTTTATTGCTCCAATTAGAGAAAAATTGGAAGGAACAGGTTTGAAATTTGAGATAAAAGGACGCACAAAATCTATCTTCTCCATTCTAAATAAGTTGAAGAAACAAGAAGCTGATTTTGAGGATATATATGATCTTTTTGCTATTCGCGTTGTGCTCGATTCCGATATAGATAAAGAGAAGGCAGAGTGTTGGCAAGTGTATTCCATCATTACAGATATGTATCAGCCCAACCCCAAAAGGCTAAAAGATTGGTTGTCGATTCCTAAATCAAATGGCTATGAGTCGCTTCATATTACAGTAATGGGACCCAATACGAAATGGGTGGAAGTGCAAATACGAACACGACGAATGAATGAAGTGGCAGAGCGTGGTTTGGCTGCTCACTGGAAGTATAAGGGATTGAAAGCCGAGTCGTCTTTTGAAGAGTGGCTCACCACGCTGCGCGAGTCGTTGGAGAATAGAGATATAGACAAGGAGAATAAGTTGGAAGATTTTAAGCTCAATCTGTATGACGACGAGATTTTTGTTTTCACTCCCAAAGGCGATTTAAAAAAGCTTCCTAAAGGGGCAACGGTATTAGATTTTGCTTACTCTATACACACCAAGGTTGGTGCTACTTGTGTGTCGGGCAGGGTGAACGGTAAAAATGTATCTATCAAATATAAGCTTAAAAGTGGCGAGCAGGTAGAGATAAACACCTCTGCCAATCAGTCGCCCAAGCAAGATTGGTTGAACTTTGTTGTTACATCAAGAGCGCGCAACAAGATAAGGCAGGAGTTGAAAGAGGAGGCAAGCAAACAGGTCGATTTTGCTAAGGAAATGCTATTGCGGCGAATGAAAAACAGGAAGATTGATTATAGTGAATCTACTCTTTCTCAATTGATTAGAAAAATGCGTTATAAGTCTGTTACCGACTTTTATTGCGATATTGCTGAGGAGAAGTTGGATGTAAACAGTATAATCGACAAATATGTAGCTTTTGATAAAAAAGAGACAGAGCTGCATGAGTCTTTTACTGAGAGAAGTGCCGATGAATTTAAGTTGAAGTCGGATACCGAAGACAGGCATTCGATAGATGAGTTGGTAATTGATCAAAATTTGAGGGGCATAGACTATCAATTGGCAAAATGTTGTAATCCTATTTTTGGTGATAAGATATTTGGGTTTATCTCATCGCAAGGCATTAAAATTCATAGAATGAATTGCCCCAATGCCAACGACCTTTTTACTCGATATGGATACAGGGTGTTGAAGGCGCGATGGACCGGGCAAGGCTCTACATCGTCGAGTTACACCACTATGTTGCGAGTGATAGGCAACGATCAAATGAATATTGTTGCCAACCTGATGTCGATAATATCGAAAGAGGATGGGGTGCAGTTGCGCTCGGTAAATATAGATTCTGATGATGGGCTGTTTCAAGGCACATTGAGTGTGTCGCTTGCCAACACATCGAAATTGGAGGCGTTGATTAAGAAATTGAAAGAGGTGAGGGGGGTGAAGCAGATTACTAGAATTAATTAGCATATAGCTTTTAGAGTTTGCAGTTTATGGCATTTTCTATTATTTTGACGCTGCAATCAATTCTACATAATCTCCTTAATCTCTTCAAGCAATTGTTGCATATAGTTGCGCCTAAAATCGTCGGGCTTCAATATATCGCTATCATATTTAATTAAGTCGATGTCGATAATTACCTTCCCCTCTTTTTTATGAGAAGGCAAGCGACCCATATCTCTCTCAATAGTTTTTAGTAGCTGTTGCAATTGCTCTCTGTCCATATCTGTCTTTAAGTAGGCAAGTGCATTTAAAAATGGTGCTGTAAAACCTACTCCAAAAGGTTGAGTCTCTATCCAATTGGTAAATTTGATATTGGGAAAATAGGAGAGTAGATAGTTGATAGCTAGCTTCATGTTTGAGTTAGCGTCACTATTTGTGCCAATCCCAATTAATACTTTATGCATATCGATTGTTGTTTGTAGCACAAATATACATCAGTTATTTTAATTTCGGTGTAATAAGCTTTTTCATTTAAAAATCAGTTATCTTTGTTATAATATAGTATTGGTAAGAAACAGTTGTCTATCATCTCTTTTAGTAGATAGTAGAATAGAGGTTTTTGTCAAGACTTAAAACTAAATCGAAATGAAAACAACAAGATTTTTCTCAACATTGTGTGTGCTATTTTTTTCTGTCATTATCTATGCGCAGAACAGCAAACCGTTGATTTATAAGATAAACATCAAAAAGAATATTGGTAGCACAACGTGGGTCTATCTTCAAAATGGATTGCACCAGGCAAAAGAGAAAGAGGCCGATTATGTGTTGCTGCATATTAATACTTACGGAGGGGGAGTATTGGAGGCTGACTCTATGCGCACAGCTGTGCTTAATTCGCCCATACCCGTATTGGCATTTATCGACAACAATGCTGCATCAGCCGGAGCACTTATTTCGATAGCTTGCGATAGTATATTTATGCGCTCAAGTGGTAGCATGGGCGCTGCTACAGTAGTGTCGGGCGAGGGAGAGCAGGCTCCCGATAAGTATCAATCGTATATGCGAGGCATTATGCGAGCTACGGCAGAAGCGCAAGGTAGAGACACGCTTATTGTTGGCAATGATACAACATTGGTTTGGAAACGCGATCCCAAAATTGCTGAGGCTATGGTAGATCAGCGTATAGTAGTAGCTGGATTGGTCGATTCTACACAAGTGCTCACCCTAACTGCCAATCAGGCTCTCGAATTAGATTACTGCGATGGTATAGCAGAAAATATAGATGAAATAGCATATAGATATTTACAGCTAACCGATTATACGATAGAGACATACAATGCTACGTTTTATGACGAGATAAAAGGCTTTCTTACCAATGGTGTTGTTCAAGCATTTTTGATAATGATTATTGTTGGGGGTATCTATTTTGAAATAAAAACACCCGGACTGGGGCTCCCCACTGCAATAGCTATCACAGCGTCTATTCTCTATTTTACACCCCTCTATCTGCAAGGATATGCGCAAAGTTGGGAGGTGTTGATCTTTGTTGTGGGACTAATACTAATTGTCTTTGAAATATTTGTTGTTCCTGGTTTTGGCATTACAGGTATAAGTGGCATATTTTTTGTTGTTGCAGGGCTTTTTTT
>DUVZ01000257.1 GCA_012840785.1 Bacteroidales bacterium | reverse complement strand
GAGCGCTATATGCCACTACGCGACTCCACCAAATTTGAAGCACCATTTAATGCCTACAACTCTCCCCTATCAGAATATGGAGTAATGGGCTTTGAATATGGCTATGCATTAGGTGTACCCAACGGGCTAACAATATGGGAAGCACAATTTGGCGATTTTCATAATGTGGCACAAGTAATTGTAGATCAATACATCAGCTCTGCCGAAGAGAAGTGGGGCTTACTCAATGGACTAGTGCTGTACCTGCCTCATGGATACGAAGGTCAAGGACCCGAACATTCAAGTGGACGTATAGAAAGATTTCTCACCATGTCGGCTCGTAATAACATGTTGGTAATGAACCTTACCACCCCTGCCAATCTATTTCATGCACTGCGCAGACACTTGAAGCGTGATATCAGAATACCGATGACCATCTTTACACCAAAAAGCCTGTTGCGTCATCCACGATGCATCTCTACTTTGGATGATTTAGAGAACGGACAATTTGAAGAGGTTATTGACGACAATGATGTAAATGTAGATTCAGTTACTAGATTAGTGTTTTGCACTGGCAAAATATACTACGAACTACTAGAGCGCAAAGAAGAGGTAAAGGCACGCAATGTAGCACTGGTTCGTATAGAGCAGTTGCACCCATTTCCAAAAGAGAAAGTGGAAGCCATTATTGCAAAATACTCATCGGCACTATTAACCCTTTGGGTGCAAGAAGAGCCCGAAAATATGGGGGCGTGGACATACATTAACAGCAAGCTAAAAAATCACAACATTACACCCATTGCTCGATTGGCTAGTGCTAGCCCTGCAACAGGACTTGCCAAGCTACACACATTGGGGCAACAAGAGATTATCAACAAGGTGTTTAAAGCTTGCCATTGTGAAAGAAAGCTGCCCTATTGCAACTTAGATTGCGTAGAAGGTAAAAGCCGAGAAGAGATATTGAAACAACACCATTATTTTGGCAATTCTACACGATTTTCAATTTAATGCAATTCAAACACGCAATGAATAATAATAAATAGTACAACCCTAGTTAACTCTAAGCAATATGATTATAGAAGTAAAAATACCATCACCAGGAGAATCGATTAATGAAGTAGAACTGGCTACCTGGACAGTAAAAACAGGCGACCTTGTAAAAAGAGATCAAGAGTTGGCTCTAATAGAATCTGATAAAGCTACGCTACCACTAATAGCCCCCGAAGCTGGAAAAATAGAAATATTAATACTAGAGGGAGAAATGGCGAAAGTAGATGCAGTAGCTTGTAAAATAGACACATCGGTTGAAATGCCAGTTGAAGACACAACAGACCCAGATGTAGTGGATGAGAAAATTGAGGACGAAAAGAAAGAGGTGAAAAAGAAAGAAGTGAAAGCCGAAGCCAAAGGTGACGCAGGTAGTGAGCCTGTAGGGGCTGACAGCGAAATGAAAGAGACCTCAAAAGATTCCGACAACCTATCGCAAGTACGCACAACCCCACTGGCTAGGAAAATGATGGAAGCTGAAAAAATAAATGTGGATGATATTATCAATGGATTGCGAAGAATATCGTCTGACGATGTAAACACTGTATTGAGCAAAGGCAAAGAGATCAGTCGACTGTCAGGTAAACCTAGCGAACGAACCATTGAGCGCGAAAAGATGAGCCAACTACGCAAACACTTGAGCCAGCGCTTGGTGCAAGCGAAAAACGAAACGGCTATGCTTACCACTTTCAACGAGGTGGATATGCAAAACCTAATGAACCTTAGAAAAAAACATCAACCTGCATTTGTAAAGAAATATGGCTATAAAATTGGACTTATCTCCTTTTTCCTAAAAGCATCTGCTTTGGCGCTAAAGCTACATCCAAAAATAAACAGTCAAATGGATGGCGAGGAGATTCTTCATCCATCTTATGTGGATATCTCTGTTGCAGTTCAGTCGCCAAAAGGGCTGATGGTGCCGGTAATTCGCAATGTTGACACCCTCAGCTTAGCAGAAATTGAGTCAGAACTCAAACGCCTTGCCGACAAAGCTTTAGCAAGCAGAATAAGCATGGATGAAATGACTGGTGGCACTTTTACTCTTACCAATGGTGGAGTGTTTGGCTCAATGATGTCTACCCCACTCATCAATCCACCACAATCGGCAATCATTGGAATGCACAACATTGTTGATAGACCCATGGCAGTGAACGGACAGGTGCAAATACGCCCCATGATGTATATTGCTCTTAGCTACGACCATCGCATAATTGACGGAAAAAACGCAGTAAGCTTCTTGGTTGATGTGAAGAGGATGATTGAGAACCCAACCTCTATGTTGCATGGTGGAAAGGATGAGGGAAAAGAGCTGTTAAATCTATAAAACATAGCTACTAAACCTATATAAATATAAAGTCGTAAATGAAAAGTATAAGTAGAACTTTATCATTTACGACTTTATTTATCTATTGCAGTATATTTATTTTCACTTATAGATTTGCTTGATTTTCGTTGTTAGCCTGGTTTTCTTTCTCTTGTTGCCTTCGTTTTTCTAATTGATATAGCATTTTTATCTTAGCTTTCTCTTTTCCCCATTTCTCCTTGGCATATTTTTGCATATCTGTTATGGTGTCTTTTTCATCTACTATCTCTAAACCAAGCAAGGTTTCAATAATATCCTCCATTGTTACAACACCATCTAAG
>DUVZ01000256.1 GCA_012840785.1 Bacteroidales bacterium | reverse complement strand
GTGTGGCAGGGTAATAAGTATTGTAAAGTCTATCAGAACGTATACAATAGATGCATCAACATTCCCAACTCCACTGTCTAGTTAGCACTTAGCTAACCACCATCTAAGGCGAAACGTCAGATATGCACTTGCATGGTCTTATGGTACAGCAATGCGTCCACGAAGCGTTACTAGCAGTTTGCAGTAGTCACTAACCCAGTAACATTCAGCAAAGTGCTGTCTTCTCCCAAAAGCTCTAGTGGAGGCAATTTGAGCGGTGTTTTGTTTGGTGGAACTTCTGTTGGTGGTTAGGGTTGATTAGTTAAGAGCTAATATAGTTGAGATATATAAGAAGTGACTCATTTGAGGAGTGCAGCATCGCAGTTTCTTAATATATCTCAATTGTTAACTTAATATGAACGGAATTTATATCTTTGTTGTTGAAGTAATAGATTAGCTTATAGAAAGAAAGAATATAACCGACGATTGTAAAAGTGAAAGAGGAATTAAAAATAAAAGATATCAGCTTGATACTACCCATATTTGGGTTGGTATTGTTGCTTTTATTCTCTCCTTGTAAAGTTAGAAACTTTATACAAGTTGAGTTAGGACTTCCTCAAACAGAAGTATTAAATAAAAGTCAATCTATTGTTTATCAATCTGATTGTCTTACTTTTGAGGTTTCCAAAACTGTTCAATCTTACTCAAAGCCTTCTGTTCATCAACCTGATTTTTTCTTTCCAGAAGTTTTTAGTTTTGAAGCTAAAATCAATCAAGTTAGTCTGCTTTTTACTTCCCCCACATCAGAAAACAGATTGGTTTCTGATGTCCCACTATATATCTTATACCAAAATCTAAAGATCTACGCGTAATTGATTTTCTGACCAAGAGAATTTAAAATCCTTCTTAGCTATTTATTTATCTACTGTTTTATTGCATGTGACTTAACGTGCAGAATAGCAGCGTGAAAGCTATGGTGACTCTTTGTCACAAATGCCTACTGCAAGCAGGTTAATTAAAGCTTGCATACAAAAGAATCAATTACAAATTTAAATGATCAGAAATAATGAAAAGATATATCCTTTTTCTAACAACGATGTTCCTTATATTAGGGGGAACAGCAAAGGCACAAGAATTCAATCCGAATAAAAATAATTATTTAGTATTTTCTAAAAATATTCTACAGCTTAAACCTACATTGCTAACAGCAAGTGAATTAGCAATAGAAGATGGTGACAAACATGGAGAGTTCTATATAGTTATTTGCGGCAAAACTGTAAGTGATATTGCAAATAACACAGAATTTAATGAGCTTCTGAAGCAAGCAAAAATGCAAAATGTAAGAGTCTTTGCGTGTGGATTATCACTTGATCAGTTCAGTGTGAGCCCAGACCAACTGCCCAATGATATAGATACAATAGACAATGGTATCTTATACGGTTTGCAACTTACAAGAGAAGGATTTATCACACTAACTATTTAATATAAACATGACAATGAAAAATATAAGTATAAAAAATAATGCAGGGCTTTTTACTTTAGCACTAAGATTAGTTGTTGGCTGGACATACTTTTCAGCCTTTTGGAGAAGAGTGGCTTTGACTAACAAGCTTGATCCAGAGATAGCTGGTTATATTGGCGATAAGTTTAATCACTTTTTACCAAATGCTTTAGGTATAAAACCGCTAATTCAGTTTATGGTTGAAAACCCAGATATTCTTTGGGTAAGCATGATAGCTTTCACTATTATTGAAGGAATTGTCGGACTATTCATTATGATGGGTTGGTTTACTCGAGCCATGAGTGTTGCTGTGTTTGGACTGGCTATGGGTATGCTTCTAGGAGCGGGCTGGATAGGTACAACTTGTTTAGATGAATGGCAAATTGGTGCATTAGGTATTGCAGTTGGGTTTACTCTCTTCTTAACTGGTAGTGGAAAATATTCACTTGACAATTTCTTTATGAACAAAAACTATAAGTTTACACAACACAAATTTTTCCCATGGGTTGCTTCAGGTGTTTTGCCAATTAAAGAAAGAACTCTTTCTAAAGTTGTTTTAATTGGCTCAATATTTATTTTTGGAATGACCTTAATGACCAATCAAGTATTTCATGGTGGTGTTTGGGGTACGCTTCACAACAAATCTGTAAAACCAAAGTTGGAGATTACTGAAGGGATTATTGACAATAATACTCTCTCTTTTGATGTTTATAGAGTAGAAGGAGCAGATGTTTACGGTTCGTGGTTGATAGGCATCGAGCTGTTTGATGCAGAGAATAATATAGTTCTTGATTATACGCAAGATGATTTAGCAACTTTGAACGATGAAAATATTTCCAACTATTATATTGCTAAAATAGTACCAAGCAAGCACAGTCTACTTATACCATTAGGTGCAAAAGCAAGATTACACTTAAAGAGTGATGTTTTAGCAAACTTAACCAAGGGGGCTTATACTCTGAGAATGACAGACATAAGCGGTGCATTTTGGGAGCATAAGATTGAGAAATAATAGAAGACACCTATTTATTACATAATACAAAGCGGTTTAGGTGTAATGCTTAAATCGCTTTGTTTTGTTTGATAAAACATAAAGATTGCTAATAGATTGTGCTCTTTTTATTCTCTATTGTTTCAAATATATTGTTCTAATATTGCGGCAAAGCTAGCATAGTAGCTCCTTCCAGACAGATTAAGATATACCAATAAGAAATAAAGCTGATAAAGATCAACTTGTGCATTCTAGTTGTTAGGTGAGCTATATAATTAATTGGATGCTTTATAAAGATATGTGCTTGCAATGTGTTTTGCCATCTTGTTCAACTTTTAAAAGTTAATCATTTGGAGTCTAAAATTAAAACATTAAATTTACAAAACAAAAGAGACTCATGTTCTTATAATAGAATAAAACGTGTACTCCATTTATAAACCTCATAATACTGTCTTTTGAAATCGATATTTATTGTTTCAGGCGGAAAAGAGAGTGGAAAGACCTCTTTTCTTATAGATATAATCTCTCTGCTGCAGAAGAGTGGCTTTGTAGCAGGAGGTTTTGTGGCATTGCATGATATTGAGTCGGACTGTTATCAAATCAAGGATCTAAGAACAAATGAAGCCTCTCCACTAATGCAGCGTGTAGCAAGTTTTGAAAAGCGCCCCCTTCATTTTAAGTTTTTTCCTGAAGGTATAGAAATGGGTAACAACTGCATCAAAGAGCTTTTGATACATCCTCCCGATATTGCTATTGTTGATGAAATTGGAGGTTATGAATTGAGAGGAGAGCTTTGGAGTAATAGTTTTACACAGCTTGTCGAATCATCTATTCCTTTAGTGTTTTCTGTAAAAGATAGATTATTACACAAAGTGGTGTCAAAATGGGGTATAGAGCCAACTTATGTTTTTAGTTCAGCTAATTTTAGCGAACCTGATAAAGCTTTTGAGCGTATAAAGAGATGTCTACGAGAATAATAAATCATACTTCGCAATAAAGTACAGATATAATTATTAATTTGCACAGATGAATTTAGGTAATGCTAATTTAACAGGGGTGGTTTTGGCTGGGGGACAAAGCAGGCGCATGGGTTTTAATAAAGCTGAGGCAGAGATGCACGGCGAGTCTATGCTTATCAGAATGATAGATAAACTACAAAAGATAACTCCTTCTATTTTGATAAGTAGTGGAACTACTAGTTATCCGGATATTGCATTGCCTCAAATATTGGATGAGTATCCTCAATGTGGACCATTAGGAGGTATCTATTCTGCGCTGAAAGCTTCAAACACTTCGCTCAATCTAGTAGTGTCGTGTGATATGCCTTTGGTGTCTATAGCAATGTTAGAGCACATTGTAGCTAAAGCTAAGGAAAGTAAAGCCTTTATCACACTGCCTGTAGATTATGATGGTCAGTTGCAAATGATGTGTGCAGTATATCACAGAGATGTTTTACCTATTCTGCAGCAGCAATTAGATGTCAATCAATTTAAAATGAAAAACTTATTAGACTTGGTAGCTACAAAGTATGTTGAGATATCAAAAGAGCATCCACTTTATTGCGAACATGCTTTTATGAATGTAAACAACCCAACCAATTTAGAAGAAGCCCGTAAGTTATGGAGCAGTCAAAAATAATAGTAAACGATAAATGGATTAAAGCATCTGTGCTAGCTGGATTGTGGGCTGGTATTGAGATTATTGCAGGGAGTTTTTTGCACAATCTACGCATTCCTTTTTCTGGAACTATTCTCACTTTTATTTCTATAATTTTGGTGTTCGGTTTTTTCCAAATATGGCCCAAATATGGTATTATTTGGCGTGCAGGAGTAATAACTGCTCTCATGAAATCCATTTCACCCAGTGCCGTTATTTTAGGTCCTATGATTGCAATTACAATGGAGGGCTTTATCATGGAACTTGCTGTTCGTTTTGTAGGTAGAAATATCACTGGATACTTAACTGCTGGAATGCTAACAATGGTAG
>DUVZ01000255.1 GCA_012840785.1 Bacteroidales bacterium | reverse complement strand
TATTGAGGTGCAAAGATACACTATTTTGATGAAAATATAGAATGCAGTGCCTCTGTGAGACAATTAATTATAATAAATTGGGTAAATTGAAAAGATGAGGCTTTATCGACTAATAGTATGATGTGGCTAAATAAATAGAATTGTGACCAAACTGGCCACTCCAATTAATATCCACAGGGTGACTCCTAAAATTAGTGGTTTTGCACCAACGGTTTTTAAAGTTTTAATTGATAATCCAGAGCCAATTAAAAATAGTGTTACAGTCATTCCTCTCTTAGAGAGCATGGTAATGAACGAGGTGAAACCCATGGGGAGGTTAAAAACAGTGTTTACTATCATGGCAAGAATGAAGAAAAAGATAAACCAGGGTATCTTTACTTTCGACTCTTTTTGTTTGAAAAAGAAGGGGGTAACAATTGACAAGGGAATAATCCAAAGTGCACGGGTAAGTTTTACCATAGTGGCTACTTCTAATGCTTTGTGCCCATAGGCTGCACCGGCGCCTACAACCGAGCTGGTGTCGTGGATAGCAATAGCTGCCCACATGCCAAATTGCTCTTGTGTGAGCTCTAAAAAACGACCAATGGGTGGAAAGATGAACAGGGCAATGGCATTGAGTATAAAAACAGTGCCCAGTGAGATAGACATTTGATTGGGGCTGGCTTTTATTATTGGTGCAACTGCAGCAATGGCGCTACCGCCACAGATGGCTGTGCCTGACGAGATGAGGTAGCTAGTTTTTGTGTCCAATAGCATGCGTCGTCCCAACCAATAACCTATAGCCAAAACGCCAATTACCGATACGATAGTAAAAAGCATGCCCTCTTTGCCGCTTTGCAACGATTCGTGTAGATTCATACCAAAACCGAGACCTACTACAGCAAATTGGAGTAGGTATTTTGATGCTTTTGATGATTGTTTGGTGTAGGGGTTGCCTACAGTGAAACCTAATAGAAGCCCCATAAACAGGGCAATGGCTGGGCTAACAAAGGGAAGGAGACAAGCTACGATTCCAATGAAAAAGAGTGGTTTGTTGATTTTACTTTTCATTATAATTGCTTTCAGGCACAAATGCATTGTGCAATGCTATATTGAGCCTGCGAAAGTACAAAAAAAGTGTAGAGGATTAAAAAGTTTTTGGGATAAAGTTTGTTTTTATTTTTTTTGCTTAAACAGCCACTCCATAAAATCGTCTCTATTGAAAGCCGGTGTCCAACTATCGTGGTTGACACCCGGAAACTCGATGTACTGCACATCAACACCTTTTGCTTTTAGTGTTGTATAAGCATCCCTTGAAAATGTAACAGGAACAACAGCATCAGCATCGCCATGGAATATTCTGAATGATGTTGATGTTTCTATCTCTTGCAATCGTTGCGTGTTGACACCACCGCAGATTGGTATGGCCGCTGCAAATAGTTGGGGATAGCGGCATACCATATCGAAAGTACCCATTCCACCCATCGAAAGACCCATTATATAGATACGGTTTGGGTCGATGGGGTTGTTGTCGATAAATGTATCTAAAAGCTCTTTCACAGCTTGTAGGGTAGCTGGCATGGGGTCGTTGTAAGGGAAAAAGCTTTCATCTTTTGCACCTTCACTATTGATAGGAGCCCAAAAAGAGTTGGTAGGGCATTGTGGAAAAAGTGCAAAGGTGGGATGCTTTTCTTGGTTTACAGGATTGGTAAACATGTTTGCACCATGCTGTAGTTGTGCTTGGTTGTCATTGCCACGCTCACCTGCACCATGCAAAAAGAGAACAAGGGGATACTTTGTGTCAGCATCAATAGATTTGGGTTGTAGTTGGCGGTAGAGTAGGGTATCGCCATTTTGTGATACAAACGCCTCTTTAGAGAATTTATTTTGAGCCATAGTGGTTGCAGATATCATTATCATCAACAGAATTGAGTTTAAAATTGCTTTTTTCATATCATATAGTTTCTAAAACATTGTTTGCAGTGACTGTCTGTTTATAATTTTTATTTTTCGTTTGTCCATATCTATTATATGCTCGTCGTGTAGTTCTTTCATAACACTGCTTAGTGCTTGACGCGACACGCCAAACTGAAGTGCTATATCTT
>DUVZ01000026.1 GCA_012840785.1 Bacteroidales bacterium | reverse complement strand
GGTATATACAGCCATGGCTATTGGAGAGTATTACAGAGCTATGGGACTAAGAGTATTGCTCATGGCAGACTCCACATCACGTTGGGCACAAGCACTGCGTGAGATGAGTAACCGACTTGAGGAACTTCCCGGACCAGACGGTTTCCCCATGGACCTTTCGTCCATTATCTCAAACTTCTATAGTAGGGCAGGGCACGTTGTTCTAAATAACGATGAAACAGGCTCTATTACCTTTATTGGTACAGTATCTCCAGCAGGGGGTAACCTAAAAGAGCCAGTAACCGAGAATACTAAAAAAGTTGCACGCTGTTTCTATGCACTAGAGCAAGAGCGTGCCGATAGTAAACGTTATCCGGCAGTAAATCCCATCGACTCTTATTCAAAATATATAGAGTATCCCGAGTTTGAAGAGCAAATCATAGAGAGAATTGCAGCAGACTGGCTACCAATGGTAAACGAAGCCAAAATGAATCTATTGCGAGGCAAAGAAATTGCAGAGCAGATAAATATTTTGGGTGACGATGGTGTTCCAGTTGAGTATCACATTACCTATTGGAAATCGGAGTTGATAGACTTTGTTGTATTGCAGCAAGATGCATTCGACGAAATCGACTCTGTAACACCATTAGAACGTCAAGAGTTTATCTTAAGAATGGTTATGGATATTTGTCACACCGATTTTGAGTTTGACAACTTTAATAAAGTAGCCGACTACTTCAAAGATGTTATCAATGTGTGCAGACAGATGAACTACTCAGAGTTTAAGTCAGACAAGTTTTACGATTATAAAAAACAACTCGACGAATTGTTGGAAACTAAAACAGTAAGTAACGTTACAAACTAAAATAAAAGCAGAAAGCTACTATATATTATGGCAAAAGCATTTCAAAAGATATACACAAAAATAACCCAAATAACTAAGGCTACGTGTAGCCTTAAAGCTACCAATGTGGGTTACGACGAGCTAGCAACTGTTGAAGGAAAACTGGCTCAGGTAGTAAGAATTATTGGCGACGAGATAACACTGCAAGTATTTGGAGGTACCGAGGGTATCCCCACCAATGCCGAGGTTGTTTTCTTGGGCAAAGCCCCCTCACTAAAAGTGAGCGAGCAGTTGGCTGGTCGTTTCTTCGATGCATTGGGTAATCCCATCGATGGTGGTCCTATACCCGAAGGCGAAGAGCGTGAGATTGGTGGACCATCGGTTAACCCCGTTCGTAGAGACCAACCCTCAAAACTAATTGCTACAGGTATTGCAGGTATCGACCTCAATAATACATTGGTATCGGGTCAAAAGATTCCATTCTTTGCCGACCCCGACCAGCCCTACAATCAAGTAATGGCAACTGTGGCACTACGTGCAAAAGCCGACAAGATTATCTTGGGTGCTATGGGTATGACCAACGACGACTACCTGTTTTACAAACACGTCTTTAGCAATGCAGGTGCACTAGACAGAATTATCAGCTTTGTAAACACTACCGAAGACCCACCCGTAGAGCGTCTGTTGATACCCGATATGGCTCTCACAGCTGCCGAGTATTTTGCAGTAGATAAAAACGAAAACGTATTGGTGCTACTCACAGATATGACATCCTATGCCGATGCATTGGCAATTGTGTCAAACCGTATGGACCAAATTCCATCGAAAGACTCAATGCCTGGTTCGCTCTATTCTGACTTGGCTAAGATTTACGAGAAAGCAGTGCAGTTTCCAGAAGGTGGCTCTATCACCATTATTGCCGTTACCACACTATCGGGTGGCGATATCACTCATGCTGTACCAGACAATACTGGATACATTACCGAAGGACAATTGTTCTTGCGTACAGATAGCGATATAGGTAAAGTAATTGTCGACCCATTCCGTTCACTATCACGCTTGAAGCAGTTGGTGCAAGGCAAGGTAACACGCGAAGACCATCCACAAGTGATGAACGCTGCTGTACGCCTATACTCCGACTCTGCCAACGCTAAAACAAAACAAGAAAACGGTTTCGACCTTACAGAGTATGACAAACGTACTTTGAGTTTTGCAAAAGAGTATTCAGAGTATATCTTGGCTATCGATGTAAACCTCGATACCACAGAGATGCTCGATAGAACATGGGATTTATTCTCAAATCATTTCCGCCCCGAAGAGGTGAATATGCGCCAAGACATGATAGATAAATACTGGGATGCAGCAGAAGGTGTGTTGAAGAAACAAGAGCAAGAATAGGAAAGTAGATAATTTATGGCTATTAAATTTCAATATAATAAAACATCGCAACAGGTACTTGAGAAAAGTCTCAGGATGAGGCTGCGTGCTCTGCCTACATTACAGAGCAAAGAGAGTGCATTGCGTATGGAAGTGAGAAAAGCCAGAGACCAAATACAAGAACTTGAAAACGAACTGGAAAAACAGATAGGATCGTACGATAAAATGTTGGGACTATGGACAGAGTTCGACCCCACATTGGTGCGAGTGAAAGATGTAAATCTTTCGAAGAAAAAAATTGCAGGAGTACCCATTTTTGTATTAGAAGGGGTAGAATTTGAAACAAAACAGTTTAGCGTTTTTAACAGACCAAAATGGTTTCTGGATGGAGTGAGCTTGTTGCAGAGCTTAGGAGAGATAGGTATCAAACGCGATTTCTTTGAGCTAAAGCTCAATAAATTGGAGTATGCCCGAAAAAAGACTACTCAAAAAGTGAATCTTTTTGAGAAAGTGCAGATACCAGGCTACGAAGATGCAATACTAAAGATAAAGCGATACCTAGAAGATGAGGAAAACCTCTCAAAGTCTTCACAAAAAATTATGCGTTCTAAAAAGGAGGCAAGAGAAGAAAAGGAGGGTTCGATATGGTAAAAAAAATGAAGAAGTTTTCGTTCTTGGTATATCACAAAGATTACGACACCTTCTTGCAAGAGCTGCGAGAGCTTGGTTTAATTCATGTTGCCAAACTGGACAAAGAGGTGCCAGAGAGCGATGAGTTGAACAGTTTTGTAGCTCAATTAAAAAGTCTGCAAGAGGCAAAGAAAACAATCGAAAGTGCTGTAAGGGAAGAGAAAGAAAAAGCCCCTACCAACCCCGCTGATGTTGAGCTGGGCTACACCATCCCCTCAAAAATTGAGGAGATAGAAGAAGCTGTAGCAAAACTACAACAGCAAATACAAGTATCTAAAAGAGAGCACGACATACTGCTTCCATGGGGACATTTCGAAAAAGAGAATATTAGTCGCTTAAAAAAGGCAGGCTATAAAATCAATTTTTTCTCTATTCAGAAAAGTCTCTTTCAAGAGGAGTGGGAAACTACCTACAATGCAACTATTATAAATGACACGTCATCGCGACTTCATTTTATAACAATTAGCAAACAGGACAATGTTTCCGAAGAGCTTGCCCTAGAGCCTATCGAGCTGCCAGCTATCTCATTAAACGATTTATCGGCACTGATAACATCTCTAGAAACCAAACTAAAAGAAGAGAACGACAAGTTAAAAGCATTGGCACAAGATATCCCATCGATAGATGCAGCCATTGAAGATGTTGAGTCGCACATATCACTAAAAGAGGTGATGCTTAGTACAGACCGTGTTGCCGATAGCAAATTGATGTTGATGATAGGGTGGGCTCCTGCCGAGAGGGAGAGCGAAATTGTATCCTATCTGCAATCGAAGGATGCCTATTACGAGGTGAAAGATCCAACACCTGAAGATGATGTGCCCATCATGTTGAACAACAATAAGTTTTTCAAACTATTCGAGCCCATCACCAAGCTCTATATGCTACCAAAGTACAACGAGCTAGACCTTACGGGCTATTTTGCACCCTTCTTTATGATATTCTTTGGCTTATCGCTAGGCGATATAGGTTACGGACTCTTCTTGTTTGTTGTAGCCACTGCTGTAAAGGTGTGGAAAAAATCAGCATTGAAAGACTCCATGAAATCCGTATTGTCGCTAGTGCAAGTATTAGGAGCCTCGGCTTTCTTCTGTGGATTTTTGACAGGAGGATTCTTTGGAGCCCCTCTCTACGACTTGGATACGCCCATAACAAACATGTTGAAAGAAAACGTATTCTTCAACAATGACATGATGTTTAGTCTAGCCATTGTTTTAGGTATAGTTCAAATTATGTTTGGAATGATTCTAAAGGCAATCAATCGTATCATCCAGTTTGGCTTTGTTCATGGCATATCAACCATTGGGTGGATTGTCTTTCTGCTTAGTATTATATTTGCTACACTATTCCCATCAATACTCCCAATGATGAGTACAACTCATCTGATTATTATGGGTGTGAGTAGCATTGCCATATTTTTTATCAACACACCAGGAAAAAACATCTTCCTAAACCTTGGTCTTGGCTTGTGGGACACCTACAATATGGCTACAGGCTTGTTGGGGGATATCCTATCCTATGTGCGCCTGTTTGCTTTAGGTCTCTCGGGTGGCATCCTAGCAAGTGTATTCACTAGCCTAGCAGTAGGCATGAGTCCCGATAATATGATTGCAGGACCCATTGTAACGGTGTTGATATTCGTTATTGGGCATGGCATCAATATATTTATGAATACATTAGGAGCAATAGTACACCCCATGCGTTTGACTTATGTTGAGTTTTTCAAAAACTCCGACTTCGAAGGTGGTGGACGAAAATATCAACCTTTTCACTAAAACATCAAAATTATAAAAAACAAATAAAATCAATCAGTTATGGAATTTAATTATTTATTATTAGCTTATATGGGCATCGTAGTTATGCTTGTATTATCAGGAGTTGGCAGTGCGTATGGTGTTACCATAGCGGGTAATGCTGCTGTG
>DUVZ01000254.1 GCA_012840785.1 Bacteroidales bacterium | reverse complement strand
GGCACTAAAGAGATTCATCCGCTAAAGCCTAAACAGAGTATTATGTTTACAGATATAAAACTTAATGTATCAGGAGAATACATTGACGAGTTTTAAAACCTGATTAAAGACTATATATATATGAAATCTACTATAAAGCTAATTATTGTACTCTCTGCATGGATACTATCAACCACTCTTGCAACAGCACAAAGCTCACAAACTGGATATTTTACAGATAGCAACCTATACCGTCATACAATGAATCCTGCTATGGGAAATGCAACTAATTATTTTTCATTTCCTATAATGGGCAACAGCAACTTCTCTTTTCGTGGCAATCTTGCTTTAAGAGACGTCTTTTATCAAGTTAATGGGAGAACGGCAACCTTTATGCATCCCAATCTAACTAGTTATGAAGTATTGAAGAACATAAAAGACAACAATAAACTTGGATTGAATGCAGACTTACAAATCTTCTCTATAGGATTCAATAAGTTTGATGGATACAATACAGTTAGCATTAATTTACGAGGCAATACGCACCTTAGAGTGCCAGGCGAGCTGTTCCGTTTAGCAAAAGAAGAGATAACAAACAAAACATACGACATAAACAACTTCAATGCTCATGCTCATGCATATATGGAGATAGCATTAGGGCATTCGCGACAAATTAACGAGGAGCTTCGTCTTGGCGCAACAATGAAAATATTGCTTGCAGGAGGCAACATCGATGCTCAGTTAAAAAAAGCCCAATTGACCCTAAACGAAAACGAATGGACAATTACCTCCGATGCCGAAGTGGAAGCTAGTGCAAATGGTTTCTCTTACAAAACCAAGATTAATGAAGATACCAATAACAGCTACGTAGATGGGGTTGATATCGATCGTATAGGCATTAATGGAGGCGGTTTAGCAGTTGACTTAGGAGCTGTTTATCAACTAGATGATACTTGGAGTTTTAGCGCTTCTATTATCGATTTAGGATTTATCAATTGGAAAAATAATATGGTAGCTAGCACAAATGGCTTAAAAACTTTTACAACTGATGAATACATATTTAGTTTAGACGACGATAAAGACAATAATGTTGATGATGAGCTAGACCGTTTGAAAAATGGCCTCAGTTCATTATACGAGTTGGAAGATATGGGCAATAGAGGGTCTACTTTGAAAGGTATAGGCACAACTATTAACCTGGGCGCATCATACATACTACCCAGCTATCAACAACTAAAATTTGGCTTACTTAATTCCAATCATATACAGAAAAACTTCAGTTGGAGCGACCTGCGTGCATCAGCCAATTGGACTTACAGCGATTATTTATCAACTAGCTTGAGTTTAGCTTATGGAACTTATGGTGGATCAATGGGTTGGATGGTTAATTTCCACCCCAAATGGTTTAACTTATATATAGCGATGGACAAATTTACAGGAAAGCTCACCAAACAGTATATTCCACTTTCTGGAACAGGCTCTTTTCATATTGGTTTAAATATACCTTTTTAAGAAATTTACCCTTACAACTCCAATCTCCCTTAAATTCTATGTGTAAAATTTGATGACTCTTTTATTTGATAAAGTAAATAGATGAATAATGTGGACTTTTTTTAATGCCTCTGTTCTTAAAATAAACAAAGGAATCAATCACTAAGATTAATTCCTTTGTCATAAAGTTTACTTATATATACTACTTATCAAATTATATTAACCATGGATCATTCTCTGGCTCTATATAATCGTGTGTATTAGTATCTATTTCTCTCCCTGGACAAGCTGGTTTGGTAGGCACATTAAGCTCTGGATGCATATTGTTTGCCCTTTTCAGATTTGCTTGAGAGTCTGCTTTTGGTAATTTCAAATCAACATCATCAATATT
>DUVZ01000253.1 GCA_012840785.1 Bacteroidales bacterium | reverse complement strand
TAAAGAGACCTTGCAAAATCTATTAACAGAACTACAAACTGCTCAAACAGCAGTTGATACTTCTGTTGCAGACAGTGCTAAAGCTCTTAGCCCAATGGCTTCGGGTGTATTAGCAGCAGCTCACTCAGTTATTATAGTGCCAGGTTATGGAATGGCATTGGCTCAAGCCCAACATTTAGTGAAACAGATGGCTGATCAACTGGAGGCAAATGGTGCAGAAGTTAAGTTTGCTATTCACCCCGTTGCTGGTCGCATGCCTGGTCATATGAATGTATTGCTGGCAGAAGCCGATGTACCTTATGAACAATTGTACGAAATGGAGGCAGTGAACGATGAGTTCAAGAATGTAGATGCAGTAGTGGTAATTGGCGCAAATGACGTGTTGAATCCCGCTGCAAGAGATGCAGTAGATACTCCAATATATGGAATGCCTATCTTGAATGTGGATGAAGCAAAAGAGGTAATTATTTGCAACTTCGATTTGAAACCTGGTTATGCAGGAGTCAACAACCCACTTTACGAACGTAAAGAAGGAGTGCATATCAAGCTGGGAGATGCAAAAGAAACACTACAAGAATTATTGAAAGAACTTCAAAATATTCAAAGAAATAAGTCTATTTAGCTGATGAACCTATTAAGCAGTGTTTCACAAACACTACTTAATTAACAATTAAAACAATTAATAACTGATTTTTTGTTTTATATTTGTCAGTGAATGTATCAAAACGCTCTTTTATATGTGTTATAGAAATAAATACATTATAAAAGAGCGTTTTTCACATATAGGTAACACAATCTATAGTTATATTTTAAAAAAACATTACTATGAATCAAGACAAAAACAGACCTGACAATCAACTCGAGATAGAGTTGCCAGAAGATGTTGCACAAGGCACATATTCAAACCTAGCAGTTATTTCTCACTCATCGTCCGAGTTTGTGCTAGACTTTATTAGGGTAGTTCCGGGAATGCCAAAAGCACAAGTAAAATCACGCATTATTTTAACACCCGATCATGCCAAACGGCTACTGTCGGCATTGGAAGATAACATCGAGAAGTTTGAGAAGATGAATGGGCCCGTTTCAATTAACAATGAAAACCCCGGCTTTCTCCCTCCACTAGGGGGCGTAGGACAAGCTTAATAAAGTTTTATTAAAACAAATAGCATAATAAATATATGGCTCAATCAAAATCAAAATTCAACTGGTTTAAAATGTTTTGGGAGGGATTTACCAACATGTCCACTCTTGGCAAAACATTGTGGATAATTGTTATCATAAAATTGATATTTATGTTTTTTATTATGAAACCAATTTTCTCACCCAACCTATTAAACACGAAATTTGATAATGCTGAAGATAAAGCAGAACATGTTCGCAAAGAATTAATTGACAAGCCGTAAATAAAAAACGCTTAAAAACAAATAGTATATATAAACTATCAACAATTTATAGCATATGGATTTATTTGATTTTTCATCAGTAGTCGATTGGTCACGGTTGCAGTTTGCAATGACAGCCGGATATCATTGGCTCTTTGTACCATTGACATTAGGTCTCGCAGTGTTAATGTCTATTATGGAGACACTTTACGTTCGTACAGGCGATGAGGCATGGAAAAATGCTGCTAAGTTTTGGATGAAGATATTCGGAATTAACTTTGCTATTGGTGTGGCAACAGGTATTATTCTTGAATTTCAATTCGGAACAAACTGGTCAAACTATAGCTGGTTTGTAGGCGACATTTTTGGTGCACCCCTTGCCATTGAGGGTATTATGGCATTCTTCTTAGAAGCGACTTTTATTTCTATCATGTTTTTTGGTTGGAACAAAGTGAGCAAGAAAGCGCATTTAGCTTCCACTTGGTTAGTAACCATAGGAGCAACACTTTCTGCTCTCTGGATTCTCATCGCCAATGCTTGGATGCAACATCCAATAGGCATGGAGTTCAACCCCGAAACAGTTCGAAACGAGATGGTCGACTTTTGGGCAATTGCCCTTTCGCCTATAGCCATCAACAAGTTTTTCCACGCTGTTCTTTCAGGATGGGCTACAGGAGCAGCCTTTGTAGTTGCTATTAGCTCATGGTTTTTACTCAAAAAACGTCATCAAGACTTTGCATTAAAGAGCATCAAACTAGGAGCTATATTTGGTCTTGTTTCGTTTGTGCTTCTAGCAGTTACAGGCGACGGTTCTGGTTATGAAGTAGCACAAAAACAACCCATGAAACTAGCTGCCATGGAGGGCTTGTACGAAGGTAAAGAGGGTGCAGGCTTGGTGGCAATTGGTATGCTAGACCCTAAACTAGCAGACAAATCTAAGTACCACACTGCTACAGACAATGCATTCTTGTTTAAAATAGAGTTACCAAAACTGTTATCGATTATGGGATACAGACAAATCAATGCATTTGTTCCGGGTATAAAAGATATAATAGATGGTGGCTACACAATGCAAGATGGAACAACAGCACTTTCGTTTGATGAGAAAAAGATGCGTGGCGATAAAGCCATCGAAGCATTGGCAAACTATCAAATGGCAAAAGATGAAGGTCGCCTTGATGAGTTGGCAGGTTATGAAGCAACATTAAAAGAAAACTTCGACTATTTTGGCTACAGCTATCTCGACAAACCCGAGCAAACAATACCCAATGTACCTTTAATGTTCTACACATTTAGAGTAATGGTTGGTATAGGTCTCTATTATATCCTTCTATTTGCAATAGGCTGGTATTTGCATCGTAAGAAAAAACTAGAAGACAAAAAATACAAGTGGTTTCTCTATGTTTCTCTGTGGAGCCTACCCCTGGCATATATTGCTGGTCAGGCTGGTTGGATTGTATCAGAAGTGGGTCGTCAACCTTGGACAATTCAAGATATACTACCCGTTCAAGCTGCAATCTCTAGTGTCGAAGTTAGTTCAGTTATCACCTCCTTTACCTTGTTTTTTGTAATGTTTACATTACTGCTAATTGCAGAGGTAACAATTTTGGTGAAACAGATTAAGAAAGGACCCGAAGAGTTAGAAAAATAGTCCTGTTAATTTAATAGATATTTGAATAAATAAAAAATATAACATTATGTTTACATATTCATTTCTGCAACATTACTGGTGGTTTCTGATATCATTAATAGCGGGCATATTTGCCTTTTTGCTATTCGTTCAGGGTGGTCAGTCGATGTTGTTTTCTCTATCCAAAACAAAAGATGAGAAAAAACTACTTACCAATGTGCTTGGTAGAAAGTGGCACTATACCTTCACTACCCTTGTAGTATTTGGTGGAGCATTTTTTGCCTCATTTCCACTGTTCTACTCTACAAGCTTTAGCGGTGCATATTGGGTGTGGATGACAATCTTGTTTTGCTTCACATTGCAAGCAATATCCTACGAGTTTCAATCCCTTCCAGGCAATATATATGGCAAACGCACCTACAAATCATTCCTCTTTATCAATGGAGTTCTGGGTACATTTTTAGTAGGGGTTGTATTAGCAACTTTCTTTACAGGATCGGCATTCACCATGAGCAAAGGCAACATTGCCGGTGTTGGTTCTGTAGGCTTTGTTATCAGTCAGTGGCAAAGTCCAGGTATGGGTTTCGAAGCATTGTTCAATTTACGCAACCTTGCATTAGGATTTACCGTACTGTTTCTAGCACGCACCATGGCTACACTCTACTTTATTAATAGATTGGATCACAAAGTGCTTCAAAAAAGAAGTCACAAATACCTACTCCTCAATGCCATACCATTTGTGGTATTCTTCCTTGTGTTTGTTATTTGGACACTTCTATCCGAAGGATTTGCAGTAAATCCAGAGACAAACGAGGTGTATATGGAGAGTATGAAATACTTGAACAACTTCTTGCAAATGCCTCTGCTATTTGTAATTTTCTTAGTAGGAGTAATGTTGGTGCTTTACGGCATCATTATCTCTCTTCTTAAACCAAAATACAGAAAAGGCATTTGGTTTGCAGGTCCAGGAGCTGTTCTCACCGTTACTATGTTAGTTTTCATTACAGGAGTCAACAACACAGCGTTCTATCCTTCAGTATCCGACTTACAAAGTTCGCTCACAATACAGAATGCCTCCTCCAGTTTGTTCACGCTTAAAACAATGGCATGGGTGTCTCTATTTATCCCCATTGTAATGGGATATATATTCTATGCGTGGCGTGCACTCGAAAAAACGCACACATCTATAGAAGAGGTGAAAGAGAATAAAGCTTATTGATATGCATTAAGCTGTTAATGAGTAATATAAAAAAAGCACTGTAGGATTTTTCCTGTAGTGCTTTTTTAATTGAAAAAGAAAACTAATTTATAATTCTAAGGTTAACCAAAATCACTAGTAAAAGCATATATTTGCTTTTTCCTCTGCTCGGTTAATCCGCTTTACAGTGCATCAACCACCTTCTTTAGCCTACCACTTATCTCTTTAGCAATCTCCGCTACCTTGCTGTTTTCAACAGCTTGCATACTAGCTGTAGCATTTATAGCTGCTACTTCTATATCACCGTTTTCTAGTTCCTGCAATACCACATTACAAGGCAACATCGTACCAATTTTATCTTCAGCCGTTATAGCCTTATGTGCAAACTTTGGATTACAAGCTCCCAATATCTGATACTTTCTAAAATCTATTTCGAGCTTCTTTTCAAAAGTTGCTTTCACATCTATCTCCGAAAGAATACCAAAGCCCTCTTTACCTAGCTCTTCAATCACTCTCTTCTTTACAGATTCAAAATCTGATGCTATTGTTTTATTGAAATAATAATTCATATCGCTATTCATTTTTTTAAGTGTTTATTTATTTTACTCTATTATCGTTGTTGTTAATTACATTAGTTATAACGTATTGGATGCTGGAATAGTTTAAAGCAGGTAGAATGAAGAATTGTGAATGAAGAATTATGAATGAAGAACGAAGAACTATGAATATTTACCAGGGCATTGCTAAGAAATCTTATCTATTTCCCTTACATAGCCCCAAATCACCCCAAAAAGAACCATAGTACAAACATTTGAGAAAATAGCCATAGTAGATCCACACTTCATGCATTACCTTTGAGATACAAGAAAAACAAAATGAACTTTTACAATTAAAAGGAATAAACTCATTAACTCAAAAATCAAATCGAGATGAAAAAAATACTATTAATTGCAGTAATACTTACAAGCTTTGGAGTAAGCCATTCCAATGCTCAGTTTTTAAACAAGTTGAAAAAGCGTGTGTTGGATAAGACCGAAGAGTTGATTATTGATAAAGTAACTGACAAAGCAGCAGATAAAACTGGCGATGCTATGGACAAGTTGTTGAACCCCGATTTTGGATCGCTTATGAATCCAACGGGCAAGAAAGTTGATATGTCGAAATTACCAGCCTCATACAACTTCGATTATCGCTATGCTATGAAAATGGCTACTGGGGAAGGAACCTTTGATATGGATTATTACCTCAGCAAAACAGAACCATATATGGGTATGAAAATGAATATGGGGGAAGACATAAATAAAAGCATATCTATAGTGTTTGACGAGGGTAATAAAACTGTTATAACCAACATGAGTGGTTTGATAATGGCCACAGAGATGGATT
>DUVZ01000252.1 GCA_012840785.1 Bacteroidales bacterium | reverse complement strand
CCATCCTTATCTAAATCTTTAGAGGACATATTGTGTTATAATTGAAAAACAAATATATTTATGATATAATATAGTATTCCAAATAGTTTGTTTTTCATATATTTGGAATAAGTATAGTTGTAAAAAATCGTTCAAAGGTATTTATTTTTCACGTGATATGCAAACAAGATATAGGCTATAGCGCTCTATTTACGTAATAATATATATTCGGTTTGGTTAAACCTCTTTAGAGGTTTATTGTTTAGAGTATATATGAAATCAAATTTCAATTATTAGTATTATCTTTACAAAAAATATATAAGCTCTTAATTATGGAAACAACAAATTCAAAAAAACAGGCTTACAAAGCAATTAAATACACACTATTTATCTCTATACTATCACTATTTCTACAAGCTTGCGGAAGTGTACCTATTTTAGGTCGCAGGCAGTTACTGTTAGTTCCTGATCAAGAGGTACTAGCATTAAGTTTTCAGCAATATCAAGATTTTATGAGCACAGCCCCTGTTGAAAAAAACACACCAAATGCACAAATGGTGGAAAGAGTGGGAACTAGAATTGCCAATGCTGTTGAAACTTTTTATAGAAACAACGGATACGAAGCGGAATTGAAAAACTTTAGCTGGGAGTTCAACTTAGTAAAAAGCAGTGATGTAAACGCATTTTGTATGCCAGGAGGTAAAATTGTGGTGTACGAGGGTTTGCTACCTATCACTAGAAACGAGGAGGGATTGGCAATTGTGGTTGGTCACGAAATAGCTCATGCTGTAGCCAAACATGCCAATGAACGCATTAGTCAGCAAATGGCTCTACAGTATGGTGGACAAATAGCTGGCGGTTTGCTAGGCGACAATGCAGCTGCACAACAAATTTCGGGTTTGGTTTTTGGGTTAGGTGGTCAATTGGGCGTTATGCTTCCCTATTCACGCAAACATGAATATGAAGCCGATGAGTTGGGTATAATATTTATGGCAATGGCAGGATATAACCCACAAGTTGCTGTAGATTTCTGGACACGAATGTCGCAAGCTGGAGGCAGCTCCACAGCAGAGTTTATGAGCACTCACCCCAGTGATCAAAACAGAATTGCTAAAATTAAAGAGAATATGCCCAAAGCCCTACAATATTATAAAGGAGCAGGTGTACAAAACAAAACTGAGCAAGAGATTAAAACTAGTGTGAAACCCGAAGCTAGAACTTCGGATAAGTGGACGTTTTAGATAAAACAGCATTAAGATTATTATTGGTTAATAGATTAAGCCTCATTATTAATAGCTAACAGTTGCATTTGCTTTTAGAAACAGTGCAACTGTTTTCTTTTCTTACTAGGTTCATTATTTCACACCTACACTGTTTTCACTCTGCACAAGTTTCAATTTGCAAATAACAGACCCGTGTTTTTTACAATTCACTTAAAGATGCAGCATAAAAAAGCTAGAAATCAAATCTACCACGATAGATTGGGCGTTCAAGCCTTGAAATTCAAATCTACTATGGTAGATTGAAAATTCATGCCCTAAAAATTGAATCTACGACGGTAGAAATGCTTTGAAACACTAAAGTGGTGTTTTTTTTAGAGAAGACAGAGAAGAAAAAAATCACGAAGAAAGAGAAAACAGTCCAAAATTTAAAATTCTACTTGCAAAAAGAGAATTCAACCTCCAAAATCGGATTTTCGAATCATAAGTAACACAAATTTGAACAACAATATAAAAACAAAATTTTTCAAAGCACATCTACCATGGTAGATGCAAGTTTCAACTGTTTTGAGCATTTTGTAGTGCTACAAAATGCTTTGAAAAGATATGCTGTAGAAATTAAACAATTTTCCTCAATTAGAAACACAATATAGTTTATTACATTCGAGTAATTAACAACCTATATAATATGATAAACAGATGCTCTCTCCACTCTCAAACAACTCAATAGCAGGCTATAAAACTGTCAAGTGGAAACACATTTATTTTGTAAGATAATACAAACATATACTTTTGTATCTAATCCAATACAACTATAAAAATCAGTATTATGACAAAAGAAAAAAATAATTAACCAATCATCTTTCAGATTCATAAAATTAATACATATCTTTGCACTTGCAATGGTTCAGATATATTATTCAATATAGATGACGAAGAGGGAATCAGGTGAAAATCCTGAACAGACTCGCTACTGTAAGTCCTATGCAACATTTTGACAAACACTTTTGCCACTGCATCATATTATAATATCACAATATTATAGCAGATGTGGGAAGGCCATTCAAAATGGGGATAAGTCAGGAGACCTACCAATGCATTAATTATTCAGGCTTTCGAGGAGTAGAGCTTTGAAACCAAATGCAAAATGCATACTTATATTTGTTTTCAATTTTTCCTAGAAGCCATATTTATAAATATGGCGAGCTTCTGTTATTGTACCTCAAAATAGTTGAGTACATAACTGTTGGCGCGCTGCAATCTGATTTTTATGTATTTTTGCACGCAAACTAGTCATATCCCAACTAAGGGTTTATTGACTTTGTTGACACTACTAGTTTTTTCTCTGTCTCTTACTGCTCAAAGCAGTGGATTGGAGTTTGAGATAGATGAAACTTATCAGGGTGACTCTCTCACAATGCTGTCAATTGAAGAGGTGGTTATCACTGCAACTCGCAACAAGTTTAATGTTATCTCTCCAATGCCCACACAGCTTCTGCAGGGTAAAGAGCTTGAGAAACTCAATAGCTTATCGGTTGCTGACGCCATTAGATACTTTTCTGGAGTACAACTTAAAGATTACGGTGGTGTTGGTGGTATCAAAACTATTAATGTAAGAAGTTTGGGTAGTGCACACACAGCTGTGTTTTATGATGGCATGACAGTGGGCAATGCGCAAAACGCCCAAGTCGACCTAAGTAAATACTCGCTAGACAATATTGAAGCAATAGAACTTTACAACGGACAAAAATCTTCTATCTTTCAACCTGCACGTGGATTCTTTTCATCCAACTCGCTCTATTTACGTAGCAAAACCCCACGCTTTGAAAAAGACGAAAAAAATCACATAAGAGCTGCCTTCAAGACAGGTTCTTTTGGGCTTTTAAACCCCTCTATACTGTATCAACAAAAGATAACCTCAGATTTGTCTCTCTCTGCAAGTGCAGAATTGGTAGATGCTCATGGGCGATACAAATATCGCTACAAGAAAGAGGGAGGATATGACACCACTGCTGTGAGACAAAATGGCAACATCAGATCGTTGCGTACAGAACTTACCTTCTATTTAATGAACAAAAATATAGGCAAAGCCACATTAAAAGGATACATGTATAACTCTGAGCGAGGATTGCCTGGTGCAATTGTTGCCAACAGGTTTAGCCACAATCAACGCCAATGGGACAGAAATATATTTGTGCATGCAAGTCTAGAAAATTCTTTTTTCAAGAATCACGGCCTGCTTGCCAATATCAAATTTAGCAGAGACTACAATAGATATGTCGATCCTGAATATGTTACCCTAGAGGGGGCTCTAGACAACAGATATTATCAAAGCGAATGGTATGCATCGCTAGTAAACAAATATAGCATTGCCAATTGGTGGGAAGCATCGCTTGCTACCGATTTTTCAAAAAACACATTGAGCGCCAATCTATATCGTTTTCCTTATCCCACTCGCTACTCTTATTTTGTAGCACTATCTACACAAATGCAATGGGAACGACTTCATATTCAAGCAAGTATACTAGGAGCATATGTTGATGAGCAGGTAGAACAATATTACAAAGGTGATAATCAAAAAGTATTCAACCCAGTTATCTCAGCATCGGTGCAACCATTTGAGACAAACAATTTTCGTATTCGTGCATTCTACAAAGAGTCGTTTAGAATGCCCACGTTCAACGACTTGTACTACACCTTTGTAGGCAATAGCTCGCTACGACCCGAATTCACAAAGCAATATGACGTGGGTGCAACATGGATTCACAACAATAATAATGGATTATTGAGAACAGCATCTATTCAAGCCGATGTGTATTACAACCGTGTGACTGACAAAATCGTTGCCATGCCTTCATCCAATCTTTTCAGATGGACCATGATGAACTTGGGAGAGGTAGAGATAAAGGGTTTAGAAGTAAACACCGATACTAAATTTGACTTACCAAAAGACTTTAAACTAAATCTAGGATTAAGCTATACTTATCAGAAAGCAATAGATATTACACCCAAGGGTAGCACTTATGGCGATCAAATACCCTACACCCCCATTCATAGTGGCACAGTTACCTCGTTTTTGGGCTGGAGAGAGTGGGATTTGCATTATAGCTTTATATACACTGGCGAACGATATAGCCAGAAAGCCAATATACCTGTCAACTATGTTCAACCGTGGTATACCCACGATTTGGCTATTGGCTGGGAGGGGAAGCTACTAAGAAACAACTTAAGACTATCAGCAGAAGTAAACAATGTATTTAATCAATACTACGACGTAATACTCAACTTCCCCATGCCGGGAAGAAACTTTAGATTCAACTTATCTATTACTATTTAACTTATAATTAAAAATGAAACGCATTTACAATCGCTTGGCTATGGTAGCCATAGTTTCAATTATTTTTATGGGATGTCGTAAAGACGATATAATCCTTCAACCCGAAGAAGAACAGCTACCTCCACAAGAAGAAGTGTTGTCTCCAGAAGAAGAAGAAGAAGTGTTGCCTCCAGAAGAAGAAGTAACACTCCCTGATACTGTAACTTCTATAGTAGGTTTCTACCTGCTCAACGAGGGCAATATGAATATGAACAAAGCATCGTTGGATTACTATGATTATACAACAAGTAAATACCGGCGCAATGTGTATGGAGAAGCAAATCCTAATGCAACACTAGGTCTTGGCGATGTGGGCAATGATATAGGTATTTATGGGTCAAAGTTATATACTGTGATTAATGCATCCAACAAATTGGAGATAATGGATGTAGCCACAACAAAACGACTAAAAGTGATTGATATAAAGAATTGTCGATACATAACATTTTCCGATGGAAAAGCATACATTTCTGCCTATGATGGTGAAATAAGCATAGGACAAAACTCACCCAATGGTTTTGTTGCAGAAATAGATACCACATCACTCACTATTACAAGAAGAGTGGAAGTGGGCAGACAACCTGAGGAACTTGCTGTAGTTGATGGCAAACTATATGTTGCCAACTCTGGGGGATATAGCCCACCCAATTACGAAACAACTGTTTCTGTAGTTGATATAAACTCTTTTCAAGTAATTAACGAAATTGAAGTAGCACCCAATCTACATCGTTTAAGAGCAACAGAGTCTGGAGATTTGTATGTAAGCTCGCGTGGTGATTATTATAATATTCCATCTCAGCTTTTTGTGGTGGATACAAAAGAGCAAAAAGTTACAAACACTTTTGATATACCCACAAACAACCTCACTATTGTGGACAATATAGCTTACATAATTGGCTCTGCATTTAGCTACGAAACGTTTGAATGGGAGATAGACTATCGCATGATTGACATTAAAAATGAGGAGTTGTTGGAAGGTAGTTTTCTGCCAAAAAGTGTGAGCGATGAAATTGAAATGCCTTACGGCATAGCAGTTGACCCTCTATCGAAAGATATTTACATAACTGATGCAAGAGACTATGTCTCACCCGGCACTCTCTATTGTATAGACAAAAACAAAACAGTGAAATTTACTGTAAAAACAGGTGACATACCTGCCCATTTAGCATTTGTATATAAAACAACAACAATTAATAAATAAAAAAAATAAAAACAGATGAAACATTTTTACAACTTATTGGCACTCGTTACCATTCTCTCTATTACATTTACGGGATGTAGCAAAGACGACCCTATCATAGACTCTGAAGAGGAGCAGCTACCTCCTCAAACAGTAACATCTATCGATGGATTCTATCTACTTAATCAAGGCAATATGAATTCAAACAACGCTTCGTTAGATTTTTACGATTACTCATCGGGTAAATTTAGAACAAATATTTTTGGTGAAACAAACCCAGATGCAGTATTAGGGCTAGGTGATGTAGGAAACGATTTAGGCATCTATGGATCAAAGCTTTACGCAGTTATCAACAAATCTAACAAAGTAGAAGTATTGGATGTTGCAACTGCAAAACGAATAAAAGTGATTGATATAAATATTGACAATCCTCGCTTTATCACATTTGCTAAAGGTAAAGCTTATGTATCTGCTTATGGAAGTTCAGAAAATGGACTTGTTGCAGAAGTTGACACAATTTCTTTGGATATTACTAGAACAGTTGAAGTAGGTAGACAGCCAGAACAACTTGCTGTAGTTGATGGTAAGCTTTATGTTGCAAATGCTGGTTGGGCTAGTGCACCCAATTATGAGACTTCTCTCTCGGTAGTTGATTTAAATTCTTTTAGCTTAATCAACAAAATTGAAGTAGGTACTAATTTGCTTCATGTTAAAGCTGACAATTATGGCGACCTCTATGTAAGCTCACAAGGCAATTACGTAGATATCCCCTCGATGCTTCATGTTATCGATACAAAAGAGCAGAAAGTTAAAAAGAGCTTTGATATCCCCGTAGCTAATCTTACTATAGCAGACGACATAGCTTATGTTGTTAGCTCAACATACGACTGGAATACCGATAAAAACATTACGGGATATAGCCTAGTTGATGTTAAAAGTGAAGAGGTGATAAACGACAATTTCCTGCCTGAATCTATAAGTAGTGAAATAACATCACCGTCTGCTATTGCAATCGACCCTATTTCAAAACATATTTATATTGGTGATGCTGGAGATTATGTATCGCCAGGAAAATTATATTGCATAGACAAAGAGGGATTAGTAAAATTCACAAAACAGACAGGTATTGCACCAGCATCTATTGCTTTTAGATACAAAACAACTGAAGAATAACGAAAAACATATTTCAAACTAATAATTTACAAATACAATGAAAAAGATTT
>DUVZ01000251.1 GCA_012840785.1 Bacteroidales bacterium | reverse complement strand
TATTATTCGGCTTTTTATCACGGTGCACCCAATGGCTCTATGGGCTTTAGTGCTTTTATGCAACAAGCAGGCTTCGATAGCTACTTGGGAATGACAGAATATGGTAACAATAAAGATTTTGATGGTCATTGGGGGATTTGGGATGAACCCTTTCTGCAATATATGGCTCATGATATAAAGAACTTAAAAGAACCATTTCTAGCATCTGTTTTTACACTGTCGTCGCACTATACTTATCGAGTACCAGAGCAATACAAAGATGTTTTCCCAAAAGGGCATATTTCTATTCACGAGGGGGTGGGCTATTCGGACAATGCATTGCGCCTATTTTTTGAAACTGCATCAAAACAAGATTGGTACAGCAACACACTGTTTGTAATTACCGGCGATCATGCTGTTGATGGGCATCTACCCCAGTACAAAACAGCTCAAGGAGCTTTTTCCATTCCTTTTATGTTTTATGCACCAGGCACAAATTTTGTTGGGCTCAACGACAGTACCGTTGTACAGCAAACAGATATTATGCCCACTTTGCTCTCTATGCTAGGGGTTGAAGATGAGTTTGTTGCTTTTGGCAATAATATGTTTAATCTTGATAGTCCACATTTTGCTTACAACTTTTATAATGGTGCCCATCAATTAATAGAGGGAGATTGGATGCTTCAGTTTATGAACGAAAGCACTATTGCTTTGTATAATATTGTTGAAGATAGATTGATGAAAAACAATGTGGTAGGGAAGCATCCCAAAGTGCAAGAGGCTATGGAACGACGCATAAAAGCTTTGATACAGCAATACAATAATCGACTTATTGATGACGAGTTGATACCCTAATCTTGATAATAAGTTGCAGTAATAATAAGAAAAGAGAAGGGCCGACAGTGTTATATTGTCGACCCTTCAGGAAATCGTAGTTTGTTTCAGTATACGATTTTATGTTTATTTATCAGGATTGCTCTTAATCGACAGCCTCCTCCATATTGTGAAAGACGTTTTGCACGTCTTCGTCTTCTTCAAACTTCTCTAATAGCTTTTCAATTTGAGCACGCTGCTCATCGTCAACTACTTTGGTGTCTAGGGGTATTCTTTCAAATTCGGCTGAGTGTATTTCGTAGCCATTATCCTCTAGATAGTGTTGAATATCGGAGTATGATTTGAATTCTCCATAAAGAACAATGCCATCATCGTCATTCTCTATTTCATCTACACCATAGTCTATTAGTTCTAGCTCTAGATCTTCGAGCGATACACCCTCTTTGGGTCCTATTTTAAATACACATTTGTGGTCGAATAAAAAACTTAAACTACCCGATGTGCCCAACGAGCCACCATGTTTATTGAAATAGCTACGCACATTGGCTACTGTTCTAGTATTGTTGTCAGTAGCAGTTTCTACCACAATGGCAACTCCATAGGGTCCGTAGCCTTCAAATAAAACCTCTTTCAGGTCGGTATAGTCTTTATCAGTAGCTTTCTTTATGGCTCTCTCAACATTCTCTTTAGGCATGTTTTCCTTTTTAGACTGTTGTATGAGTACACGCAAACGAGGGTTTGTTTCAGGATCAGGACCACCATCTCTTGTGGCTATAGTAATCTCTTTTCCCAATTTAGTGAACACGCGAGCCATATTGCCCCAGCGTTTCATCTTTCTAGCTTTTCTATATTCAAATGCTCTTCCCATAATAATTGTTATGAACCTGCATTGTGTGCGCAATCCTTATTATGAATTTGCGTAGTGATAAGCGGTTTTTT
>DUVZ01000250.1 GCA_012840785.1 Bacteroidales bacterium | reverse complement strand
TTAAATATGTCATTTCCCATGATGCTATTTTATTTTACTATATAAGTTGATGTATAATACTTTTAATTATTAATTGAGGTTGATTAATTCGAGGCTAGTGCGTCATCTAAACTCTCTTTTAATTTGGATAAGAATTGTTCTGTTGTCAGAAAATCCTTGTCCAACATACTCTCTCCGTGTACCAGAAGTGCCAAATCTTTGGTCATCTGTCCATTTTCTACTGTTGATATACAAGCTTTTTCTAAAGCCTTGCTAAAGTTGAGCAACTCATGATTACCATCTAGTTTGGCACGGTGTGCCAAGCCACGTGTCCATGCAAAAATTGATGCAATAGGATTAGTAGAGGTTGCTTTTCCTTGCTGGTGTTGGCGGAAGTGTCTCGTAACGGTGCCATGTGCTGCCTCTGCCTCCGTTGTTTTACCATCGGGCGTTATCAACACCGACGACATTAAACCCAACGAGCCAAATCCTTGTGCTACAATATCCGATTGCACATCGACATCGTAGTTTTTACATGCCCACACAAAACCACCTTCCCATTTTATGGCAGCTGCTACCATATCGTCTATTAGGCGATGTTCGTAGGTGAGACCAGATTCATGAAAGGCGTGCTTGAATTCATTTTCGTACACCTCCTCAAATATATCTTTGAAACGTCCGTCGTAAGCTTTCAAAATTGTGTTCTTGGTAGAGAGATAAAGCGGATATTTTTTCGTGAGTGCCATTTGAAAGGATGAACGTGCAAATCCATAAATAGACTCATCTGTGTTGTACATAGCCATGGCCACACCATTACCATCAAAGTCAAATACTTTCCAACTTTGTGTTTCTCCTTTTTCGTTTGTGAAACTCAATGTTAGGGTGCCTTTTTCAGTGATTACTTTGTCAGTTGCTCTGTATTGATCTCCATAAGCGTGACGACCAATGATAATTGGTTTAGTCCAACCCTGCACATAGCGAGGAATATTATTCATAATAATGGGCTCTCTAAAAACTGTGCCTCCAACTATATTACGAATAGTGCCATTGGGTGATTTCCACATCTTTTTCAATCCAAATTCTTCAACACGCCCTTCATCAGGAGTAATTGTAGCACACTTAATACCAACATTGTACTCTAAAATGGCGTGAGCTGCATCTGTTGTAACTTGATCATTGGTAAGATCTCTATTTTGAATACTTAAATCGTAATATTTTATATTTAAATTAAGGTAAGGCAATATCAAGTTTTCTTTGATGTTACGCCACATCACTTGAGCCATTTCATCTCCATCCAATTCTACAATAGGATTTTGAACATTTATTTTACTCATGCTTGCTTTTTATAAAAAGGTGAAAGAAGCTGCTGGCTCCTAACCTCTAAAATGATTATTTATTTTCTTATCGATCGCTCATTGGTACAAAGCCTTGTCGTTCTCTTACATTTTTGTATGCAGGACGAATAATACGTTTGCTGCTAAAGTTAAGTTCTTCTATGCGATGTGCACTCCAACCCACAATACGCGCCATAGCAAACAGTGGTGTAAATACCTCTACAGGCAACCCAATAGATTTGTATACAAATCCAGAATAGAAGTCCACGTTGACACAAGTTTTAGCTGCTCGATTTCCTTTAAATTTCTCAAGTACTTTAAGCGAACGATCTTCTACTAATTCAAGGAAGTCAAACTCATCTTGAAGTCCTTTCTCTTTTGCTAAATCACGTGCCATCTCTTTCAGTAAACCAGCGCGTGGATCGGTTAGTGTATACACTGCGTGCCCTACACCATATATAAGACCAGTTTTATCGAAAGCTTCTTTATTTAAGATTTTCGTTAAGTAGCTGTCTACCTCTTTAACACTTTTCCAATCCTTAATGTGGGCTTTCATATCATCGTGCATAGCACATACTTTCACGTTTGCGCCACCATGGAGTGGACCTTTTAACGAACCAATACCTGCTGCAATGGAAGAGTAGGTATCTGTTTCGGTAGAGCTAGTAACACGTACTGAGAATGTTGAGTTATTACCCCCACCATGGTCTGCGTGCAAAATAAGTGCTAAGTCAAGAATCTTAATATCGAGTTCGGTATAATTGCCGTGGCCTTTCATCATTAATAAAAAGTTTTCTGCAACTGAAAGAGTTTCATCTGGATGGCGCACATGCAAAGAGCGCCCTTGTTGGTTATGTCTTAGTACATTATATGCATATGCAATAATTGTGGGAAACTTAGCTATAAGATTGATAGATTGGCGGATAAGGTTGTCTTTGCTTACAGTATCAGGGTCTTCATCATAAATATATAGTTCAAGCACGCTACGTGCTAGAATATTCATAATGTTTTTACCCTGAAGCGACATAATATTCATGGTCGCTGTATGCTCGAGTGGCATAATCCTCATCATAAACTTGCGAAATGTATCAAGTTCGTCTTTTGTGGGAAGTTCACCCGAAAGCAACAAAAATGCTGTCTCCTCAAAGCCCAGCCGGTCGTCTTTTTGAATACCATGAACCAAATCGGCTACATTGATGCCTCTATAATAGAGTTCCCCTGGAATGGGTTTAAGGACTCCATCTTCTTGCTTTTCGTATCCCACTACATCGCCTACACGTGTGAGTCCAGCTAGCACACCAGAGTGGTTTTCATTTCTGAGACCACGTTTTACGCCCATTTCTTTGAAAAGTGTTTTAGGTATATTGCTAGTATTTTTAATAGATTCGGATAATCGTATTAATAGTTCTTTTGTTTCCATACAACTGCTTTTATATATAAGTTATGTAATATATGTCATGAAAAATAGTTTGTTTAGCATGAAGCTAGCCAAGATGTAATTTATATTATTTCTTTAGGCTATACTTCTTGTATCACAACCCTCAATAAAAAATATGATTGGCTGGTCGAATACATTTAGTTTTTTATCTTTGTGCTTTATCTTTAGCATCATCTTTTTTAATGCATTTATTATGATTGAATGCTTTAAAATATAGGTGCCTAGAACTAGTGAAAGCGTTCTAAAGAGTTATTAATTAAACATTAATCCAACAATAAAGTTCAACTCTTTTTTATGATTAGGAAACTTCTGCACTTGATTAAGAAGCTTGTTATCCTCTTTTTTCTATTCTCAATTTTGAGTGTGATAGTATTGCGATACGTGCCAGTTTATTTCACACCACTTATGGGTATCCGAATGATTGAACAGATTAGAGAGAAGAAGAGCCCTATGTTGATTCATACATGGGTTGGATTTGATGATATATCTGAGAATTTAAAGCTTGCAGTAATTGCATCAGAAGATCAGTTATTCTACGAGCACAAAGGTTTTGATGAAAAACAGATTCGAAAAGCAATAGAAGAGAGTAAAAAAGGCAAGCGCCGTCGCGGAGCAAGTACTATAAGTCAACAAACTGCTAAAAATGTGTTTTTGTGGCCACGTTCTTCTTGGTTTAGAAAAGGATTGGAAACTTATTTTACTATGTTGATTGAGATTTTTTGGAGCAAGGATAGGATATTGCATGTTTATCTCAACTCGATAGAGATGGGAGATGGGGTATATGGTGCAGAAGCTGTAGCGCAACATCACTTTAGTGGGTCTGCAAGTAGGTTAACAAAAGAACAATCAGCTCTAATTGCTGCTACATTACCCAACCCCTTGCATTTTAACTCCAGAAATCCCTCTCCATATATGTATAAGCGTCAGACTCACATATTGCGGCAAATGAGAAATGTAAGGCTGCCTGGAAAGAAAGCAGGAAAATAATACTGCAGATCACTTATTGTCATCCTTGTAACTATCTGTTGCCGCTTTTACTGAACCGTGCAACAAAAGAAGGTTGTGTGCTTGCTCGTACGATAAACCTAACTCGTCAATAATCATTTTAGTGCCTCTATCCACCAATTTCTGATTGGTAAGTTGCATATTCACCATTCGGTTTCCTTTTACGCGTCCAATCTTTATCATTGTTGCAGTTGTAATCATGTTTAGAACCATCTTTTGTGCAGTTCCCGATTTCATTCGTGTACTTCCTGTAACATATTCTGGCCCAACAATGGGTTCTATTTTAATTTCAGCTTCATTTGCCACAGGCGAGTTTGGGTTACAGCTTATTGCACCTGTTAGAATTCCTTTTATGCGAGCATTACGCAATGCACCAATTACATAGGGGGTTGTTCCTGATGCAGCAATTCCAATTAATGTGTCGTTTTTATTTATACCATGCTTCTGCAATTCATCCCATCCAAGTTGATAGTTGTCTTCGGCTTGTTCTACAGGATTGCGCAAAGCCTTTTCTCCACCTGCAATAAGACCAATTACATACGTAGGGGGCATTCCAAATGTAGGTGGCACTTCAGAGGCATCTAGTACGCCCAATCTGCCACTTGTTCCCGCACCAATGTAGAAGATGCGGCCTCCACGTTTCATGCGTTTTACAATTCCGTCAACAAGCTTTTCTATTGCAGGAATAGTTTTTTCAACTGCCAATGCTATCTTTCTATCTTCTAAGTTTATCTCAGTAAGAATCTCCGTGATAGGTTTATTTTCTAAATTATCGTAATGAGAAGTTTGTTCGGTTATTTTTATAAAGTCCATATGCATTGTCTTATTGGCAGCTCTTGTTATAGGGCTTTTGATTTGTAGTATTCGATTAATCCTTCCATAGGCGATTGTTCTATTCTCCCAACAGTTACTCCATTTTCTAGAGCAACTATTTTTAGGATGGTAGCATAATAGTGGGCAATCGACCCTACAAAGTTTACTTTGTGTTTTTTATAATCATATTGTATCACATTTCGTTGAATGAAGTCTGCAAAAGACCTTTTTACAATATTCATCACGGAATCATTTTCAATGTTTTGTAATAGAAAAGGAGATATGCTCGCTAAGAAACGACTAGGGAACGGTTTCCGATATACATTTTCAATAATTATAGCGGGAGTTAGGTAGTATTCTTTCATAAATTTGTCTTTTAGTTCTGCAGGTATTCGGTTCTTTAACACGTCGCTCATCAGTAGCTTACCCATATAAGCCCCACTTCCTTCATCTCCTAAAATAAAACCAAGAGGCGATACATGCTTTACTATCTCCTGGCCATTCCATTCACAAGAGTTGCTTCCTGTTCCTAAAATACAAGCAATGCCAGCTTCATTTCCACACAATGCATGTGCAGCAGCAATTAAATCGCTATAAACATTTATTTTACTTGTTGGAAAAGAGAATCTAATAGCACTTTTTACGCATTCAACTTTTTCGGGGATACAACCAGAGCCATAGAAAATGATAGTATTGGGCACTCTCTCTTGCAATTGTGGAATCACACATTTCTTTATCTCTTCAGATATTTCCTCTTGGGTCTGAAAAATAGGGCTGATACCTTTGGTGTTGAATCTATGCGTAACTTCTCCACCATTCAATAGACACCAATCTGTTTTGGAAGCGCCACTATCGGCTATTAATGTTTTATGTTTATTCATACCTTACGATTTTACACCTTTTCGGTTTAGTGTTAAATGAAATTTTTCAATACTTCCATCATAAACCTCAATTAGTTCCTAAATTATCCTCTTATTTTTAATGCCTTCTTTTCCTTTAGTTTCTTCCCAAATTCGGGATCTATCTTTAAGAATGGAATAATAATTAGTGTTGGAATAGTTGCAATCATAATAAAAACGAAGAAGCTAGTATAGCCCATCATCTCTTGCAACCAACCTGATATCATGCCAGGAATCATCATTCCTAACGCCATAAAGCCTGTACATATTGAATAGTGAGCTGTTTTGTGTTCGCCTTGTGAAAAGTAAATCAGGTACAGCATATACGCCGTGAAACCAAATCCATAGCCAAACTGCTCGATAGCTACTGCTGTAT
>DUVZ01000249.1 GCA_012840785.1 Bacteroidales bacterium | reverse complement strand
TTTCTGCTCTACTTGTTGCTCTGCCGACCTTCTGACTGTCTTGCCGAGTCTTTTTAAGTTGATTTGTGCATCAACTGTAAAACTGAATGCAACAAGTAAGCCCACTGCTATTGCAAATCTGTAAACTGTTGTTTTCATATCTCTTGTTTTTTAAATTCAACTGTTCTATTGTCAAATCTATTTGTACCAGGTTCGCTATCTTTTATAGCTAGTACTATAAACCAGATTAAGCCAATAAGCGGAATAAAATTAACTAAAACCCATCCCCCAGCTTTTCCTATATCGTGCATTCGGCGAACGCTTACTGCAATTGAGGGTAATAGCAATGCTAACATCACTATTATGTTGAGAACCATTACAAGCCCTCCCAATATTTTAACCCCTCCAAAAATGCCCGATAGCAACGAGAATGCTATGCTTATTAGAATATAAACCAGCACATATTGCCAAAATTCAGCCTTGTCGGCTCTACCATTAAACTGTGCATACTTGTTAGTGATAACGTCTTTGAAGTTTTCGATAAATTCATTCATAATGTTTGTTTTTTATGTGATTAATTTGTTTCATATATAATATTACAAGGGTGGGGGAACTGCACCAAATAATTGCGATAGCGAGGGCACAGATTTAGCTGCTTCCCATCCCGCCATTCCTTGTGTCCACACTAGTGTGTCGGGGGTAAGCTGTCCTTGCTGCACCATTTGTTGTAACTGTGTTTGTGGAAATGGTCCTTGTTGCACTCCTTCTACAGCAACATGATACATAGTCTGTTGTGGCATTGGTGGAGGTGTGCCTTGTTGAGGGGCACTTGCCGCAGGATTGTGTGGCTGACCTCCTTGTGGACCTACCATATCTTGCGCCATTTTTCCTGCCATTGCTAAGCCAATACCTGCACCCATGGCGTCGCCTGCAAGATTTCCACCTCCCGCAGGATTATTTGCCGCATCTTTTAGCGAATCGGCAAATTGCATTTGTGTGTAAGTTGTCATGTTTCCAATTACACCCATGCTTGTACGTTTGTCTAGCGCCTCTTCCACAGCTTCGGGCAGCGAAATGTTTTCTATTAAAAACTTGGTGAGTTCTATTCCATATTCAGAAAAATCGTATTTAAGGGCAATGGTTAGTTCGCTCGAAAACTCATTAAGGTTTGCCGCAAGGTCAAGAGCAGCTATTTTCGATTCGGCCAAATAGTCGGTAAATTTTGTGATAACAAAATTGCGCAGTTGTTCTGATATGCTCTCTGTGGTGAAGTTGCCGTCTGTTCCAGCCACATTGCGGATAAATTTGATAGGGTCGGGCTCTACCCTAAAACAGTACGACCCAAATGCTCGCATCCTAATAGGTCCAAACTCGGGGTCGCGCATCATAATTGGATTTGCTGTGCCCCAACGCAAATTCAAAAACTGTTTTGTGTTTACAAAATAAACATCTACTTTAAACGGTGAGTTGAAGCCATATTTCCATCCTTTCAACGTTGTAAGAATAGGCATATTGCTTGTAGTTAGCTCGTAGCGCCCTGGCTGATACACATCGGCAAACTGCCCTTCGTTTACCAATACAGCCACTTGGGTTTCTCGCACAGTGAGTTGTGCACCGTTTTTGATTTCGGCTTTGTGACGAGGAAAACGCCAAATCATTGTGTCAGCCGTATCATCGGTCCATTCAATAATGTCTATAAACTCACTAAATGCCCTTTGTTTCATTTTTCTAAATAAGCTCATATTTGATTGTTTTTTAGTTATTAAATATAAAGAAGACAATAGTTGATTATTATCTGTTATGTACTGGCAAAAATATGATAGTTACACACAATTCATTTTTATTATTAGTTCAGTTTTTAGCATATTCTGGTCATTAACAATTCCTCTAATTAAGACTATTTGTGTATGATGATAGATTATGCGACTCATAGCTAGAATTATACATGTTTATGTGTGTTAACTGCATTTATATAACTTTTTAGAATCAAAAAAATGTTATCAATGGATTGGTCCTTCAGCTAGTAAAATTATCGAGAGATTGTACTGAGCTTTGTTCGGTATCATTAAAACATTATTTTTTTGTAATATATCAGAAATTCTTAACTGTTTCATTCATAATTATTGTTTTATGCGGTTATGATAATAGTTCTTATGATGGAGATGGCATTGTGTTAAAAAGTGGCGATAGTTGCGACACAGATTTAGCTGCTTGCCATCCTTCCATACCTTGTGTCCACACTGGTGTATTGCGTGTAAGTTCTCCTAGATGCACCATTTGCAACATTTGTGTTTGAGTAAATGGTCCTTGTCGCACTCCTCTTACAGCAACATAATACATTGTCTGCTGTGATGTTGAGGCTGCAATATCTTGTTGGTGTGTAGTTTCTAAAGTGTTGATGGCTTTATCTACCATCGCATCAGCAGCTATTATTTGTGTATAAGCGAGTGTGCTGTCGCTACAGTCTATGGTTGCACCATTGTTAAGGGCCTCCTCAACAGTTTTGGGCATAGAGATGCTCTCTATTAAAAACTTCGAAAGATTGATGCCATAGTCAAAAAACACCTCTTTAAGTGCAATGGTTAGTTCACATGAAAACTCGTTCAAATTTGCCAAAAGGTCGAGGGGTGTAATTTTTGACAACTTCAAATATTCGGTAAATTTAGTAGCCGAAAAGTTGCGTAGCTCATTAGATATGCTCTCTGCAGTAAAGCTGCCATCTGCGGCAACTACATTGCGAATAAACTTAATAGGATTGGGGTTGATGCTAAAAAAATAGGTGCCAAATGCTCGTATACACACAGGACCCACCAGGGGGTCGCTCATCATTATAGGAGTTAGGGTGCCCCAGCGCATATCTAGGTGCTGTTTGGTGTTTATAAAATAGACATCTATCTTCAATGAAGACTTGCATCCATGTTTCCATCCTTTTAGAGATGATAAAACAGGCATATTGGTTGGTGTTAGCTCATATTGTCCGGGTTGGTAAATATCGGCAAAGAGGCCTTCACACATCAATACAGCTACTTGGTTTTTACTTACTGCTAGCTGTGCACCATTTTTGAATACACCTTTGTTGCGAGGGTAGCGCCAAATTATACTATCAGTAGTGTCATCTGTCCATTCAATGGTATCTATAAGCTCACTGAATGCTTTCTGCTTAATTCTACTTAATAGACTCATGGATGATGGGTTTTATTTGTTGATAACTTTTTTAGCTATGTACCAACAAATATAAGGGATATTTGGATACCCAACTTGTACTATTTGCGCAACCTCTAGCACTTTTCGCGCATTAACAAATAGTTGAATTAGGATTATTTGCGCATGGTTTTAGGGTATAGTGCTGTTGGTGAGGTGTTTGCATGTGCTAGTCTATTTTGTTGAAATTGTATTACAACAAAGTCAATTTGAGACGATTATTATTAATGAGAGATAGGCTTATCTAAGATTTGCAAGCCTACCTAATTGAAGCATTATTATTTCAATGATGATAATTTTTTATAATGAGATGGCGACACCCTGAACTCCTTTTTAAATACACGTGAAAAATAACTTGCATCAGAAAATCCACTAGCCTCCGATACTTCTGTAACAGATAAATCGTTGTCGACAAGCATTTTTTTGGCTTTGTTTAGTTTTAACTGCAACACATACGACATGATGGAATAGCCTGTAACACCATTTATTTTTCTATTCAACTGCGATATACTCATTGCCATTTTATCGGCAAGGAAAGTTGAGTTTAGTTCAGGATTGATTATTTCTAAATGTATGATATCTGTTACAGTTTGTAGAAACTTCAGGTTTTCATCGTTTTCAGTATCAATTATCGTGTCGCTACGGGTTATGGCACTCATATATTTTTCTTTCAGAATGCGCCTATTGTCCAAAATGTTTTCGATGCTTAGCAGTAGCTCTTCTTGTTGAAAAGGTTTTCTAATATAGCCTTCCACACCACACTCCAAGCCTTTTATATAATCCTCTTCAGCCGTTTTTGCAGTTACCATAATAATGGGTATGTGGTTGAGGAGTCTATTCTCTTTCATTTCACATGCCAATTGAAAACCATCTTTCTCGGGCATCATCAAGTCTGTAATCACCAAATCAGGAATACTTTCCTCTGCAGCTTTCAGTCCCTCCACACCATTCCATGCAGTTATTACTTGATATTTTTTTATCAAGAGCATTTTTAGGTATAAAGTAATATCTCTGTTGTCTTCTACAATCAAAATGAGGGGTTTTTCATCAGCATCATCCTTTTCATCTTCCAATATATCGGTAAAATCCTCCTCTTTGGTTTCTGTATAGTCGCTTTTTGGTGAAAGAGCAATGGGTTCCTTCTCCTCCTCTTCAAGTGGTTGGATATAGGGCAGTTTTTTGTTTTTAAGTGGCAGAATAACAGTAAATTGACTTCCTTTCCCCAATTCACTTTCTACCTCTATCTCTCCTTTCATTTTACGAACCATCATTTGTGTAAATGCAAGCCCTATTCCTGTGCCAGCAGTGTTTTTGGCTTGCGGACTCTGATAAAACAGATCGAATATATGCTTTAAACTCTCTTGAGCAATGCCTTCACCGGTATCCGATATGCAAATTGCAATGGTGTCGCTATTTTTTCCTTTGCTAACAGTAAATTCGATTTTACCACCTGCATCGGTATGATTTATAGCATTAGAAAGAAGATTGGATACAATTTTATCGATATACGATGGAATGAAATCCATTTCAAGAGTAGGTACACTGCTGTAAAATACCAACTCTATATCTTTTTGATGTGCATACAAACTAAATGTTTCGGCACTCATCTGCAGATATCCTATTATGTCGCCTCTACTCCAATGAGGATCATCCGAGCCTTGCTTTAGTTTTGCAATATCCAATAGCTGGTTCACAAGTTTTAGCAGGTTGTTGCTTTGTCTTTCTATAGCCGCTCTGAAAGCTGTTTTTTCTTTTTCTGAAATGTCTTTCTTTTCTTGCAATTGACGGTTCAAGCCCTGTATTACAGTAAGGGGTGTTCGAAACTCGTGTGTGATATTGGTGAAGAAGTCGGAACGGGTGGTTTCTAGTTTTCTCAAAATTTTGTTGCTGCGAGTACGTTGTTTGTAAGCATAATAGAACAAAGCTATTATAATGAACGAGACTATAATTACTATCCACGATATGTATAAAACAAACTGCTTTTTCTGTTGCTTCATTCTGCTTGCAGCTTCAACCTCTTGAACCCGTAGCATGTTTTTGTTTTGCTCATGTCCAAGGCGTATTTCCATGTAGCGACTAGCCATTTGTTGCCCCTGCACACTATCTTTCATGGTTTCGTGTTGCTTATAGTTGTCAAGTGCGTGCTTGTAATTGCCTTGTTTAATATCAAACTCGTGTTTGAGCAGATATATTGCAGCAAGATGCTCCGGCGATTCTATCTGCTGTGCGCTTGTTTCTGCCAATTGAATGTAGTGTTTAAATTCTGTATTATTGCCAGTTATTAAATGAATGCGTGCAATAGAAAGACATGCCTGCAACCAATGCCATTTGTCAGAAATCTCTTCCATTAGCTGAAATGCCTTTTTATACTCGGCTGTTGCTAACTCATATTTTTGCTCCTTTTCGTATAGTTCTCCAAGGTGTATGAGGCATAGTCCAATACCCATATCGGATTTAGCAATTTTGTTTTGATGAAGCGATTTTTGATAGTAAACATAAGCCGAGTCGTATTGCTGGCGTACTTCGAAAACTGCTCCCAGATTGGCATAGTTGATGGCTTGTCCTATCGAGCTCTCCAAGGCAATTTCATGCTTCAATGCTTCGCGAAAGTTGTTTTCGGCATCATCGTAATAGCCAAGCATTAGGCTAATATTGCCAATTCCGTTTAGTGCAATTATACGGTTTTTTATACCAGTTTGTGTATGCAATCCCGACCAAACTTCGGCTATATGTAGTGCCTGATAGTGATATTGCGAGGCTTCGTTGTGTGCCCCAATACGCCTAAAGTTGGTGCCAAGGTTGTTCATAGCCTGCACAATTTCTACAGTATCGTTCAGCTTTATTGCCAAATCTAGCCCACTTTGATGGCTATTGATAGCATCAGAAAAACGAGCATTGTCGCGTTGCCGCACACCAATCTGTTTATAGATAAGCATTTGGCTCATATCATCGCCTTGTTCAATAAAACTATCTAATATAAGTAGTAGGGAATCTACATCTCTTATTTTCCAAAGGGTATTCGAAAGCTCTTTTTTGTGCTCCACCTCTTCTTCTGCCTTTTTATTACTAGGCAAAGTGCACTGACTTAATATTGTGATTACCACAATAGATGTAATTAATTTTTCGACAACCTTGCGTGTATATGAAATAAGACGATTCATAATATATAAAGGTGTTATATAGAACGGTTTATGGAATTTATTTGTAAGTTAAAACCAACACATATAACTTTTAATGTTGTTAGCTTTTTATATTGATAATTTTGTTTTATCAAACTATTGCAGAAACTTCTTAAAACGTCACTCCGAAACAGACTAATTGAGCATTAACTTTCGTTTATCAGTTTGCTCAGCTCTGTTTAAATGTTCTATTAGCAAATATAATCATATTTTTAGAATAAGTGTATGTTTTTAGAAAAAACATTAATTAGAAAAGTGCCTCGATTGGTTATTAATACTCTGCATTTTCTTTTCTATACTTAGCAGGAGTGGTTCCCTCTATATTTGTAAAAACACGATAGAAGGAACTTTGACTCGAAAAACCTGCCTCCAAAGCTATATCTTCGAGTGACATTTGTTCACACTTTTGAGTAGAGGAGAGTAGTTGTTTTGCATATTTTATACGATGACTGTTTATATAATCACAAAAGTTAGAATTCTCTTTATTATTGATTAGTCTAGAAACATAAGTTCTATTAGTTCCAAGGTGCGAGGCAAGGTCGTTCAATCTAAGGTCGGAATTTCTAAATATTTGCTCCTCTTTTAATAGATGCTCCATTCGCTCATGTAGCTCATCGTAGAGACTATACAAAACTTCGCTTTCGTCTTTATTCTCTTCCTGATATGGTTCATTATCGCAAAGTGGAAGTTGATCCTGTATGAGTTCTCTTATGGAGAAAAATTGCTTATATCCAGCATAGCTTACACCAAAAAGTGCAACAGAATGAGTTATAGAAGGTATTGCTAGTAGATATGGATTATCGACAAAGAAATCTTTACCGAAAATGTTCGAGATTGAAGATACAATGGCAGTTATTAATAAAAATAGTAGTGTGCAACGTATGTTGGAAACCTCTCTGTGTTGTACGTCAGAGTAGAAAGCCATCACTTTTTTATTGAACTGTTTAATATAACGTAATCCATAAAAGGTTGCTAATAAAACTTCAATTGTGAAAATAATCTTAAAGATATCCATTCTCAACAACTGTAGATTGATAAGAGTGGAGTACTCCTCATTTTGTGGTCTATTGTGATAGAGAATTTCATGTGTAAAAATATCAATCTCTTGTGGGCTCATCAATAGGTAGATAATTGCAGAGAAAAGAGCTAAGGCAAAAGCTGGAATCAATATCCATACCCATCTATAGTCAATTTTTATGTCTTTTGTTAGATAACGGATGTAGTAGAAGTAGAGCGGATAAACAGAGAGTGAAGTAAAAACCCAAAAACTTTCTAATATGTTATATGTCTTATAGTTATGGTTGAAATAGCACCAATGAATAGTATAATTAACAAGGGCAACAGATAAAAATAAAGTCAAAAATCTTTTTGCCTTGGTTTTATTATCATCAAGGAAAAACAGCACTAGCCAAAACAGAATAACAAATGCTGGCATTATGGTGAAAAGTGAATAACCCATAGTAGCTAATATTTATTCATTCGTAAATATAGATGTTTTTTGCGAATATAGGAATTTTTTAACATGAAATTTGTAGTCTTTGAGATGTTGGCTTGTATGTATTATCATGAATAAATAATAAATTGAATGTAAAGAGGATTGTTTTGTGGTGCAATGCGAAGTTTTATTTTTAAATGTTCGCTTGCTTTGTGATGTGATATTTTACTTCGTTTCTTGTGATGTTTTTATTGCAGGTGTGCTTTTGGTGCTAATTATAAGGATGTTTCAGCAATTATTTACGATTTGGAAAAAAGTATTTACGATTTGATAATTGATTGAACTGTAATGGGGGTAAATTTGGTTGCTAGTGATTGAGTTTGGAGTGTAAATGAGGTTGATAATCCTCAAAAATGATAAGATCATGAAAAGAACTATTTCTTTGTCTAGTCAAAGTCACCTACAGATGGTGAAAGATGATATTGCTCATGGCATTACACTTCGATTTGTTGCCAATAGTAATAGTATGCGCCCTTTTATTGTAGCGGAGAGAGATGAAGTAATTTTGAAACTGGTAGATGAAAACTCTTTTCAAAAAGGAGCAATATTGTTTGCAGAATTAGGTGAGAAACATCATGTGGCACATCGACTTATAGAGGTGGAAGGTGACAACTTGGTGCTTCGGGGCGATGCCAATTTCAAGCTCAAAGAGATGTGTGGCCGCGGTGATGTTATTGCTGAGGTAGTGGCTGTTGTGCGAAAGGGTAGGAAGGTGAAAAAGGTTTCACCTACTTGGAACTTCTATC
>DUVZ01000248.1 GCA_012840785.1 Bacteroidales bacterium | reverse complement strand
TTTAGATTCACCGCAGTGAAAATTGAAAATAAAGTGCATTTTTTCTATCCACCACGTAGAAAATTGAGATTAAAGTGCGAATTTGTCATCCACCACGTAGAAAATTCAATTTATTGTGCGTTTTTCAAATCCACCACGGTGGAAATTGAAGATACAGTGCGAAGTTTGCGTCCACCGCGGTGGAAATGTTGAAAAAAGAGCAAAAATAGCAAAAAAGGGGTCAAAAGGGGCACTTTTGAAAGAAAAGTAAGAAATTACCTCATAAAAAATTGAGCTGAGTCACTTCGTAACGAAAAGTTTGAGGAAGTCAAGACAAATTGCAATTTAGCCTAAATGCATAAAATAAAAACAAATATTGCCCTAAACATCGCCACATCAACATTTTTTGTATATTTGTACTAAAGAAAATTATGAGACTAGCTACTAAAATATTGCAACAGATAAAAAAACAGATTGGTATGAGTAATGATACGAATGATAAGTGGTTTAAACTACTGACACTCTTAGACCAAACGAACCATCTTGTAAAAGAAGGCGATTGGTATGTTGAGGATAAAATAGAGTTTTATGAGATGAAAGATAAATTTCTCTCATATGTGATAGATGGCAGACCAAAGGAATTGCCGCTAACTATCTATTATATACCCTACTACAAGTATAGCAAAGAAACCAAAGACAAAGCTGGCGAGCTGATGCGGAGCGATGAACAGTGGAGAACGTTTGAGTACTACCTATCGCAGGTGGAACCATGCAGCGACGATGTGGAGATAACCGATAAGGCAACTATTGAGGTGGAAATCACTTATGGAAACAGGGTTTTTAGTTTTCACACACCAATTTCCAAAACGCTTGAGTGGGGCATAAACACTGAAGAACTACCTAGAAAAGCATGGCTTTCGGGAAAAGAGTTTCATAGAGATCAATTCAACAAAATTAAAGATGAGCTAAATGAATTGATGGGCGATATGATAGGCTGAAAATCTTAGGAGTATAAATTGGGAGCTTAAAAAAAGATCAACCCACACGAGGTGTCCTTGTGTGGGTTGTTGTATTAAAAAACAAACATCACATAAAAAAACCCAAAAATGGTAACCATCAACAACCTCAACATTAGCTTCGAAGATGAAGTGATACACCACAACTTTTCGCTATCTGTGAAAAGGGGCGAGAAGCTAGCAATAACAGGTGAATCTGGAAGAGGAAAAACCACACTTTTGAATGTGCTGGTTGGTTTTACACCCCATTACGAAGGAGAGGTAGTTGTAGATGAAATTGTGCTGAGCCCTAAAACTGTATGCAAGATAAGAGAGAGGGTGGCTTGGCTTCCACAAGACACATCGCTAAACCTTGAAAGTGTGGAGGAGTTGTTTTTTGCACCATTTAAGTTTGCACTAAACAGAGAGAAAATGCCTACTAAAGAGCAGGTAACCAATATATTTGATGCATTCTATTTATCGGAAGAGTTGCTCTCTAAAAATGTGAAGGAGATATCGGGTGGACAAAAGCAGAGGGTTATCTTGGCAAGTTGTATGTTGCTAAACAAACCACTACTGCTGATAGACGAACCTACATCGGCTTTGGATGTGGCTGTAAAGAAAAAGATTACAGACTATATTTTAGAGCAAAAAGAGTTGACAGTAATAGCAGTTACGCACGATGACTATTGGATAGAGAGGTCGGATAATGTAATAGAAATAAAATAGCTTCTTGTTTATGGATAAAGTGATAGATATAAATTACCTAGAACTATTTATGGGCTATGCCCTAATGATAATACCTATTTATATTCTGTGGTATTACAAAACGGGATTGGTAAAAGATACTATTGTTGCCATTACAAGAATGACCATTCAGCTCTTGCTTGTAGGAGTTTATTTGGAGTATATATTTAAGATAGATAGCACACTTGTAAATATTGCTTGGGTGTTAATCATGTCGCTCATTGGCACATACACCATTATCCAGCGCAGTGGTATGAATTATAGACTGTTTATTATTCCTGTGCTGCTCTCTGGAATAATAAGTATTGCGG
>DUVZ01000247.1 GCA_012840785.1 Bacteroidales bacterium | reverse complement strand
ATGGAGCAGACATCAACCCTCATTTTATTCCAGATTATGTGTATGTAGGGAGCGATATTCCTGTAGACATGCCCAAGGGGATGAAGTTGATTCTTGACTATCAATCGTGGACAGATGAGATAGACCACTATCCACTCTTTACTGTTGCTGAGCTAGATGAGCTAGCAAATTGTTCAAGCAAGTTGAAGTTCTTACAGCTTTCGTATAACGATTTGTCAAAAAACAATTTACTCGATAAGTTTTCTCAACTTGATAACACGGTCCTAATCTTAACTACTAATCATATCAATGGAGTGGGAGAGCAGCGTGCTTTCATGCATCAGTTGTTGAAGAGCGATTGCACTACACCCGTTGTGCTGCATCGTGCCTACAGCGAAGATGAGGCAGAAGACTTGCAAGTAAAAGCAAGTGTTGATTTTGGAGTAGTGTTGTTAGATGGATTTGGTAATGGAATTATGCTATCCAACGAGGGGACAATTCCTGCTATCGATGTAGATGCTTATATGTTTGGCATATTGCAAGCGGCTAGAGTAAGAACTAGCAAAACAGAGTTTATCTCATGTCCTGGTTGTGGGCGCACATTGTTTAACCTGCAAGAGACCGTGGCAAAAGTAAAAGAGTCATTTTCGCATCTCAAAACACTTAAAATAGGGGTGATGGGGTGCATAGTAAATGGTCCGGGTGAAATGGCCGATGCTGATTATGGATATGTTGGTGCTGCACCAGGTAAGATATCGCTCTATAAAAAGAGAGAATGTATAGAGAAAAATATTCCAGAGAGAGAGGCAGTTGAGCGGTTGATTGCCCTAATTAAAGAACACGGTGATTGGGTAGACCCTTAAACAATAGTAGGGTAAACATCTGCGTAGATAATGAGATAAGCCTCTAAAAAACGCTAAAGGTGTGCTGACAAAGCCAGTTTTGCACTAAAAAGGGCTGTTTTTATATTTTTTACTATATAGATAGACAAAATATTTTGTAGTTATTAAAAAATGTAGTAATATTGCACCCGCTTACGATAGCGTACTATCGATTCAGGTCCCATAGCTCAGTTGGTTAGAGCACCTGACTCATAATCAGGGGGTCACAGGATCATGCCCTGTTGGGACCACAAAAAACAAGAAGACTTACAGTAAAATGTAGGTCTTTTTTTGTTTTATAGCATTTAGTAGTGAGTTTCTCGAGGGGATATTGTAAATGAAAAGAAGAGGGGTGTTTTTGTTTGTCAATCACATAATCACGACCATTGAACCAAAAAAATAGGAGAAAACAAGCCTTGTCTTCTCCTATTTAATATTTATAGAAAACTCTTTTTAGAAAACGTAAGTTAGTGTTACAGTTGCTCCAGTATAGCCAGGAACAAAACGGCAAATGCCACCTACACATTGGTTCCCTGCTTTGTTCTTACCATAATCGATACTAGCTCGAAGGCTTTTGTATGTATAACTACCCCCTACGTTATAGAAAAACTCACGAACATCACTTTCGGCTCCATAGTTGTACATACCGTTGGTATACACCATAAGATGAGGAGCAAATCCTACTTCTACAAGACCATAAATCCATGACTTATCTTTCATTTGAGTATTCATGTGCTGAACCTCTGTGCGAAATGATGTTTTGCGATTGATGCGCCACAAGAGATCTACGAATTCTGTGTACGATTTAACGCGTCCTTCCACTAGATCAACCCTATCTTGGAAATAGAAACCCAAAGTACTTTTAAATGTACGTGAGAAACGACGTTCCATTTCAATTCCTGCTTCGGTGTAAAGGTGCTCGCCATCTTCTCCAAAGAAAGGCATTGTTAGCTGTACATTGGGGCCTAATGTGCGATACATTGAGGCATTCAATGATGTTTTTATTGGGTATCTGCCTGCCGAAATATCCCAGAATAGGTCAACTTGTCCACCAATCTCACCTTCGATATTAGGAATATAAGGGTAGAGACCTGGAAGTGCATATTTATGTTGTTTGGTTAAGGCAGGAATATAGTTCAATGCTACGATTGGCGACATAATTGGTTCGTTGTCAGCTCGAAATTCCATATGTTCTAAACGACGAAAAGCACCAGAGACTCCAAATCCATCAAGTATATAATCAATATTGACTAAGATAGCATCACCGCTTTGGTTGACAAACTTTCCTAGCTCACCTGAATAATTCATGGCTTGATCTTTAAATGCATATTCGACAGATACATTCACATTGTTGCTGTTCAAAGCAACACGGGCGCTAGCCAAATGAACTGGGTCTGGCTCGATGGATATATCTTCGTAAGTGGAAAAGTTGTTACGCATAACCCATGATCCACCAACGGATAAACTATAGTTTTGCTCTTTATTCCACAGCTGAGAAACGATAAAATCACCGTCTAATCCCGATACCCACGACTCTCCGTAGCTCAAGAATTTTCGAGGTTGGCCAGAGAAGGCTTTCAAATGAATCCAATTTACTGGGGTAGCATTTATCGATACTCCACGCAGCGAGGTGTTTATCCCTAGCATGCGTTCTTCATAAGAACGAAAGGTTAACCCACTACCAAATTGCTCGAAGAAACTTCCCACTGTCACGTTGTATCGTTCTCCGGCATAGTTCAAATAGTATTGAGTTAGTTTATTTCCTTCCAATTTGGATTCGAATCCACGCATTGGTGGCTCAAATATCTCGTATTGCAAACCAGCTGAAAAGTTTTTGAAGGTATAATCAAGATTGATGTACGTGTTTGTACCAAACTTGTCTAAATCGGGGTTAAGGCTGTCTTTCTTGTAAAAGCCAAATGAGGCATCCACACTACCGTTTAGTTTACCCCAATAGGGTTTCTGTTCCTGCTCTTGTGAAAAAACAGAGCTTCCCCACCCAGCACCTAGTGCCAGGATGAGGAATAATATTCTGTATATATTTTGCATTTTATATGGTTTAATCAACGTATTGGAGTGCTTCATCAATTACATAAAACTCGTCACCAGGATTGTATCCGCTGTGCATGTATACATTCTTCCCTTTGTAATAAATCATCACAAATGGAACTGAGCGTACATTTAAGTTTTTCGACAATGCATTGTTGATATCCAAATAGATTTCAAAGGGATATTTTTTTCCTTTTGCCATCGGCACAACCTTACTGCGAGTGCGGGCATCGTCAATAGCGATTGCCACTATGCGCACTTCGTCTTTCCATTCAGGGTGTATCTCTTTGTATGCATCCAGCTCTGTTAAGCAAGGTTTGCACCAAGTGGCCCAAAATATTACAACAACAGGTTTGTCTCCTTTAATTACTTCTGCAAAACTCTCTTTCTTGCCTTGGGCATCTTCTATCATTATGTTTTGTGCTTGCACCGAGAGTATGCTTAAAACTAGCACAAATGTTATCATTGCTATTTTTTTCATATTTATTAATATCCTGTTTTTTGACCAACCTCTACCCATTGTGCATTCAGAACTTGATCGTTGTAGGCGTCAGTGATTAATACCATTACAAAACAATTGCTGGCTACATAGCTCGATTTGATTGGGAAAGAGTATGTTGCCTCTTTTGGGATGCCCGGTGTAACTTCTATTGGAGCACCAAATAATTGTCCATTATGTGAGGCACGATATACATGATTGTGCTCTTTAAGTTCGGGCCAACCTGCTTGTGTTCCTTTTATACCATTTTCACCTAAGATAATCACTGCTTTCAAATCCAAATTTGATTTAGCCACAAATGTAATATCTGCTATAATCTGGCCACCTTCTTCTCGTGCACTCATAGCTGCACCTACTTGTGGGTCTTCGTTTACATAAGATAGGATATTACTTAAAGTGGTGCTACCTGTTAAGGTAGATTTGTCTCGATTCAATATTAAAGATGGGTATCCTTCTATTCCATAATGATTGACAAGTTTGTTTCCCTCTGATGTTTTCATTCCATCATTGATGTGTATGGCTATTCCAACAGCTTTCCCAGTCTCAATAGCTTGATCCATTACACGAAGAATACGAGGACAATATGGACACCAGTCACCGGTAAAGTCTTCCATAAACACTTTAGATGTGATTTTTGCTTCACTTGCATCTACTGCCGTTACTTTAATTGGTTCTGCTTCGTACTCTATGTATTTTGCTGTAATCGTGTATGTTCCAACTTTATTAGTGATAAGGGAGTTGCCTTCTATAGCTTTTCCGTCAACAAAAAAGGTGGCTAGATTGGTTAAGTCAGCATTGTTGTCTTTGGTGTTGATTAAGCGAAAAGTAGCCATATCTAAACCATCTGCTGTGATGGTACTCTTGTCTGTTCTTAATTCAAGGGCTACTTCTACTACCTCAATATTAAGACGGTTTGATTCATTCGCATTCCAAGAAGCACGCACTGTATATTTACCAGCTTCAGTAGATGAAAATTTATTTCCTTCTATAGGTTCATCATTTACTGTGAAGGTAGATTCAGCTGTAATATCTGTTCCATCTTGTTTTTCTACTGTAAATGTCACCTCATCTTTTCCGGAGTTGAATATTTTAATTTTGTCAGCAAATAAATTAATGTCGGCTGGTTCCATGGCTTGAATGACAACTTCGTTCGATATTTTATCATCCAATTCGGCTATGGCTATATATTCTCCAGGTTTAGAAGTGAAGTAGGTGTTGCTAGACAGGCCTACATTATTAACCCTAACCTTTGCCTTTTTTGTGATGTCATTGCCATTAGCATCCTTAACTGTAAAGGTCACTAGGTCTTTGCTGTTGGCTAGTATCGTTACTTTGTCTGCAACTAATTCTAACTCAGCTGTCTTTGCGTCGTCCTCATCCAAAGCAGTGGCTTCAATTGCTAAGGTGTTAGAGTCAACATTCTTATAAGTAGCGATGGCGATATATCTACCCTCTTTTTGAGTTGTAAATCTACTGCCACCGATTGATGCTCCGTCAACTGTGATAGAGGATTGGGCAGTAACATCTTTGCCATCTTGATCCATTACTGTAAAAGTGATTGCGTCTTTTCCATCAGCATGGATACTTGTTTTGTTAGCTTTAAGCGCAATGGTTGTTGTGTCTATTCCCGAATTGTCGGAGCAACCCAATAGGAGTGCTGCAAATAGGGTCATGAGTATCATCTTTTTCATACTTACACTTTTAAAAACGTTGTTTTAGTTAAATTCGAGCCAAATGTAGGTATAAAATGTCAAAGAACAATAGGTTTTGTAAAGAACAATATAGTGTGTTATGTATGGACAGCACTATAAAGATGTTTATTACAGTTTAATTCATGTTTTGAATATTGTTACTTTAATCGTTATTATTCTAATTCTTTTTTATGTTTTTTTATTGATAACTAGGCGTATATGATTCAATAGTGCTCGGCGTTGATATTGCATTCTGCTCTTTATAGGCATTATCATAAATATTATAAAAGACATTTTGTAGCTTTCGACCATTACTTGTAATAATATACTTCTTTGCTTTATTGTAGGCTTGTGCTAATTGTTTCACAATAAAATAAGGGCAAATCCCCAAAAGATTTGCCCTTACTCTTCACTCTTTTACCCTTTAGGGCTCATCGACTATTCTTTCCAATCAATAAGCTTAGATGGATAATACTTTATTCCTTCTTTTCGTAGATAGGGAGCTTGGTTTGCCAAACGTGTTCTATAATCATCCCAATTGCGGTTCTGCTCAATCGACCAACCTAATTCTGCATAACCAATTACTCTTGGAAATGCCAAGTACGACAACTCGTCGAGATTGGTAATAGTCTCAGACCATAGTGGTGCTTCAATACCCAAGATGCTCTCTAGTGGAATCTTTGCAAAGGTTTCTGGTGACCAGTTGTAGCCAACATCTACAGGGATATATCCTGCCCATGTAAGACCATGCTTCGAGTTTTCGTCATATTTCATATCAAGGTAAGCCCTCTGTCCTGGTGATAGAATAACTTGCATACCTTTCTCTACCCCTTTTTGTGCGTTCTCTTTTTTGTTCCAATATTGAACTATGGCGTTTTCACCAACATCGGCATGTACTACTTCGTCCCAGCCAATCATCTGTTTGCCATGCTTCTCTACAATCTTAGACACTCTATTAACAAAGTAGTTGAAGTCATCTTTTGTTGTAGTGTGGCTCTCATCTCCCCCAATATGGAAATATGGACCAGGTGTGAGCGCCGAAATTTCACGAACAACATCGTCAATAAATGCATACACAGTATCTTTTCTACAATCGAATGTGCTAAACCCTACATCAATACCTTCGTATGGTTTCAACTTTTTGCCTGTTCCATCAAGAATTGGATAGGATAGTGAAGCAGCATTGGTGTGCCCTGGCATATCCACCTCTGGTACTATATTGATATGACGCCTAGCCGCATAGTTTACAATTTCTGTATAGTCCTCTTGCGTGTAGAAGCCGCCCTGATCGCCACCTACTGCCGTTTTTCCACCAATCTCGGTAAGTTTGGGCCACGATTTTATCTCTATTCTCCAACCTTGGTCATCGGTAAGGTGAAGGTGTAGGTTGTTCATTTTGTAGTAGCTCAACACGTCGATATATTTCTTCACATCCTCCACGCTAAAGAAGTGGCGAGCTACATCTAGCATTGCCGAACGATATTTGAATTGAGGAGCATCAGTAATCTCTCCCGAGGGGATAGTCCAAATGCTATAGTCAGCAAGATTGTCGTTGCTCTGCTCAGGAATCAGTTGACGAATGGTTTGAATGCCACGGAAAGCGCCTGCTGCGGAGGCTGCATGCAACATAATTTCGTTTTCACGAATATCTAATTCGTATGCTTCAAGGTTGTCTGTTTCAAAATCACTTTTGAGATGAATATTGATAACTGTCTCTATATCCTTCATGCTAGCAGGATTCACCTGCAGATCGAGGCTAGTTGTTGCTATTATCTTCTCTGCCAAGAAAAGCCCAACATCGTCAAATCCCTCTTCCATAGATGTGGTGATAGCTGTGTACTGATCGAGTGGGAAGCTGCTATTTGTAGCTGTTACCTTCACAGGATGAGGAATCAGAAAGTCGGTAGTGAGCTCAATGCTAGGCATTGCCAGTTCTCGTTTCTGTGTGCACGCAATGCTTACTAATAGAATCACAAGTAAGAGTGCTGTTGTTTTTAGAGTTGTTTTCATAAGAATATAATTACTGTTTATACTATAAAGTTGTTTTGGTCTTCAAATATAAGGAATAAAAAGGGAATATGAATTTCTTTAATTGGAAAATCGAAGTGTAGAAGTATGGTTGGAAATAGAAATCGAATTGTTTTTAAATCAAGAAGAGACTCAGTGAAATAACACTTTGGATTTTAAGCTGCACCTATTGTAACTTATTTCCTCACTGTTTTTCACGTCTTGTCCGCTACAATTTTGTGTAAATAGAAGAGCAATAAAAAAGTCTGTTTGTAAACTATTGTTAAGTTTTTTGATTGTTCAGTTACCTATTTCCATCATAATTGTGTTTCATTCTAGCACAGTTTTCCTCTAACCCTATCTGCATAGCATTGCTAGTTGATAAGAGTGAGTTGAAACCTATCATTTGCTTAGCTTTTTTATACTCTTACTATCAGCACATTATAGATTAATTTTCTCAATGTCAATTGACAATAAGAAAAAAGGAGTTTTTAAAAAATAAAATGTCAACTGACATTGAAAAAATTTGAAAATCTAAAAACTAAAATGTCAACTGACAAACAAATAAAGTGAAACTCATTTTGACTCGTTGTCAAAACACGCATTAACATGTGGAAAGTAATTTGTTAAGAAATCAGGCAACGAAGCCTCAAATTGAGTTCAATTACACTCATTGTTACCTCAATCAACCTTAACAGGAACTCATTTTGAGTTGTTATCAGTTGGCACAACCTCAACAGAAACTCATTTTGTGCCTCTGACAGGTGATTATTGTTCGAAATGGCTTCAAAAAAGAAAATGTCAGTTGACATTGAGAATAAATGAAAGTCAAATCAACGTTGTGTCATTTGACAATGAGTATATTTGTAATCCTAAATATAGTTGTGCTAATTGACAATGAGAATATTTGACTTTCTAAATATAGTTGTGCTATTTGACAATGAGAATATTTGACTTTCTAAATATTGCTGTGCTAGTTGACAATGAGAATATTTGAAAATGTAAATATACTTTTGCTAGTTGACATTAAGAATAAATGAAATTTAAATATTTATAAAAGCAGTTGACATTTAAAACTTTATACTTTGAATAATTGAATTATTGTGGGTGAATGGCTCCAATTATTAGGTCTTGCAAAACAAATTAGTCAATTATCTCACATAATACAGAAGGATATCAACGAGAGGAAGAAAGAAAGATAGCATCAAGACGCAACTATTCCCAATGTAAAGCATCTATTGTATATATCTTCAGAAGTAAAAATGGCATAAAATCTTTTATTTCATGTTCTGAAACTGGTAATGCTGCTAATTTGAATTGTTGTCTAAATCAAAAATATTAACTACAATAATCAATAAAACATCAAATCATGAAATCAAAAACCATTATTTTATTATTACTAATGGCGTTTTCCTCTTCGCTGTTTGCTCAAATAGCTAAAATATCGAAAGGAACTATTGGTATTACCTACTCAGCTTTAGGTGTAAGCGATGTAAACAATTGGAAAAGTGCAACTCTTGGTGGAGGTGCAAGTTATAGTGGAAAGAGTTTTTACACTGTGGGAGTGACCTATATATACCCCCTTCGCTCTTGGTTGGATTTAGAAACGGGTATCGAATATTCGTCGCACACCATTAGAACAAAACCAATGCAGATACCAGGTGAAAATCATATTGGTGCAACCGACGATAAAGTGTCGCTTATAAATATTCCTGTAACAGCAAGAATCAATTTTCTGAACCATTTTTTTGTAAATGGCGGTGTTCTGTTTGATATCGAAACAGGGGGTTCTAGTCCGATAGATAGTCAGAATGGATTGGGAGCAATTCTTGGTGTTGGTGCAAAATATAGCTTGAATAATGGGGTAGGGGCATTTGCCAATCTCTACACCAAATTTCATTCACTTATACCTTTTACAGCACAGTTCGATAGTTATAGATGGCGAATAGTTGAAGGGGGATTGAGGGTAGGACTCACCTATAGCTTTTAAGGTTATAATACTCAAAATTTAGGTAAACTCTTCTTTATGTAATTAAAAACTTCTATCTTAGTTTTTT
>DUVZ01000025.1 GCA_012840785.1 Bacteroidales bacterium | reverse complement strand
CTCTATTACGTCGAAGAAGCCCGACACTTTTTGTGTCAAATTCTTATCGTTTTTAGCCCTGTCAAGGTATCGCAAGTGTTTGTTAATGGCATTGTCAAGCGGATGTAGATCCATATCAGGATTGTCTTTGCTCAACAGGCGCAACTTTAGTTTAAATGCACTAATGTTGAGTTTCAACTTGCTTTTTCGTCTATAGATTTTAAATCTTTCCGAGTCTATTCCATAGTCCAAGCGCAAGATTTCGATGTAGCGCTTTTTAGCAACCAGTTTGTCGTACAGTGCGCCAAACATCGACGTTTGGTGGTCGTGTTTTTGCACTATCCCCATCGTCATTTCAGCATAGTCTGCCATCTCCTTTTTTAGCAGTCTGCTTTGCGGAACTCTGATTATCTGCAGATTCCCATTGTTTGTTGTGTTATTCATAGTTATTCATTTTTTTAGCGTACCCTTGGCATCCCCACTTTTTTTTTAGTTTTAGATAGATATCTAGAGCTCTTAGTGCGACGATGCCGGCTGGTACTGGTTTTACAATAAATTTTATATTCAAAGAGCCCACGTGCCCTATCTTCATGGCTGATAGAGCAGCATACCCTTTTGTATGCGTTGTTTTCATGGTAATTATTTCAAAGAACATCTATTGTGGTAGATTGATCGATACATTTATGAGTGCATCCACCGTGGTAGATTGCTTGCCAACGCCTGAAACTCTAAAACTACGCGGTAGATGGCTCATAAAAAGCTCGTTGCTACCATTTTCCACTGTTTTAGCACACATCCCAATCTCCAATTGGTGCTCACCTGTAGGTAGATGCATGGTTTCACGCAGTGTGTTTCAATTATCGGTATTGTTGACGTATTTTGGCTGCTATTTTTTGCATTTTGGGCAATTATTTTAGCATTTCTCCCCTCTAATTACCGGTTTGCAACACAAAAGATGACATCACAATAATTTCAAACCACTTCTACCGTGGTAGATTTGATTTTCAACGCTCAATTGTCGAATCTACCGCCGTAGATTTGCTTGTAAAAAAGAGAGTGTTTCGGTTACTTTTCCTCCCTTTTAATTACAGTGCAAAGATACGAAATAAAAATGACAATTCGAGAAAATCATGAATTTATGTAATACTAATATTCATGATTTTGACTATAACTTTTAATACAACTCACAAGTGTATTTGTGGAGTGCAGTTCTACAGCTTTACAGTGCGCCCGTCTCACTCGAAAAGGCTGCGCGAGAAAGGCTGAAATCGTCAAAACTACTAGCCTCGCACCCCGTAACCCGCACCCCGCACCTCGTACCCCGTAACCCGCACCCCGCACCTCGTACCCTTCACTCGAAACTCTTAACTTCTAACTCAAAACTTAACATTCACCCCCAGTTCATGCCCCACTTGATGCAACCGCATATGCCACAAATACTTGTAGTGCATACCCACGTTTTTGTAATACACACCGCCACCCACCCCCGCAATGTTGAAGGTGTTGTACGAAATGGTTGAAAACAGCGCCCACTTCTGCTTTCTAAAAACCGTTTTCTCAATGGGCGTAAATGTGTACGGAATGGTGGTTAGCTGGTTGTACTGAATGGTGGGAGCTATCTCCAATTTTCCGTGCAAATTGTCAAACAAAGTAACGCTATACGCCCTTTCAGCAATATAATCACTGATTATTTTTGCTGTGTCTACTACTTCTGTTTTGGTATTTCCGATAAAAACATATTTGTAGGGCAGTATTGGTTCGATAGGCTGTATCTCTTTCGTTGGGAGGATACTTGCACACTACCCG
>DUVZ01000246.1 GCA_012840785.1 Bacteroidales bacterium | reverse complement strand
GACAGAAATTTATAAAGACTCAAACAGCCTATTCTATCAAAGATATTGTTATAAATATTAAGTAGGTATAAATATACTTTGAGAATGACGCTACTTAAAGTTTGTTTTTTGACAGACCAATGAGTAAGTAAATGCGAAAATATACAATTCTAGCCAATTAATTAGCTTATTGATAAAATTTAAGCCCCTTTCATAGAAAATACAAGCTATTATAAGGAATAATTTATTATTTGATATAGCAAAATTTGTATCTTTGTTATAATGAAGAATTGGAATAAGATACTAGACAAGTTTAGAACCACTATAAACAATAGGGGCATCGACTCATTTCATGTGCTCGAGGAACTTGTTCCTATTGAGGAGCAGATGGAGTTTTTTAAGTTTTTTGATGATCTCAAGCTAAAAGGAACGAAGTTTGTTCGTGATTCTGAAATAGAGATGCTCTTTTCTCCAGATGTGTCAGTCGAACGAAAAAAAGAGAGTTTAGTATTGCTATCATCAATTCCCGACGTGAAAGCCTATCGCGCATTAGAGACCTATCAAAGCAGCCCCTTAGAGCCAGAGTTGAAAAACTGGTCATCTATTGCACTTCTTGGCAGTCGTATTGGTCTTAATAGAGATTTATTAGGCAAACCTCAGATATATATATCATCAGGATTGGGTGGACACGACAAAAAGATGCGTTTTTTCACCCTCTTCATAACCAGAGAGCATGAAAACTTTACTGAAGTTCAAAAAGAGTTGGTCGAACGTGAATTCAAATTTCAGCTTGAGGGTGAAGATGTAGAAATAGAGACATTTGAGATAAAGAACAACTATTTTACTATCCTATTCCTTTTCCCCTTCAAGACCGATGTGAGAGCAATATTGCAATCTGCAATAGAGGAATGCAACCAATATGGTAACTTTCTAGACGATAAATTTCTATTTACCAATGTAAAGGTCTTTAGCGACGAGGAAATTCAAAAGTTGCTCGACAATGACCTGAAGTTAGATTAAATACCCCCCCCTCTAGCAGCAAAGCTTATTAATTTACTTTTGTCACTCTTCTTATTGACAAAATAAAGAGAACAAAATAAACACCACCCTCTTAGGACAAACCCAAAAGAGTGGTGTAATTATTTAATTGACCTATCTATAGAATTGTTCTATAGATAGTTGATTTACTTATTAAGGTAGGTAAAAGATTTCTGTTCAACTACCAAACGTACCAGCAGATACTGTATAACCACTTACAGTTACAACAACAGCATTAGCTGATGCAACGTACTCAGCACTTTCCACCTCCATTGATACAAGTCCGTAAGAAGGATGCGTATCAATTACTTGCTTTGGAAAGTTAACTGTTACACCATCAGAAGCAATCATGAAAGCAATGTTATAATTACTATGAGGAGCTATTACCTTATAAGCATCTACACCTTTTGCTTTCTCATACTTCACATTTTCGATAGGTCCGTTCCATGAACCATTAATACTGCCTGTTCCTGCACTTTCAAATTCCAATTGACTTAAAGCGGTAATCTCCGCTGTCCCTTTTTTTGCTGGCGATACCATGCTTTCTTGAATATTTAATTGGAAAGGAAAACCAAGACTTACATCAACGTCAAATCCGTTAGCTGTAAGTGTTAGAGATGATGGATCGACAGATGCATAATTAGAATAATCTATGTTTACATATGCTTTACCTTCACCTGGTGCAAAAGTTGCATCACCGGCTATTTTAAAAGCATCTGTATAGCCAGGTAAAGTTGAGGTAAGTGTTACAGGTACTGATAAGCTACCATCAGTAGAAGTTCTTCCAATGGGTACTTTTAAATAGTCGCCTGTCATATCTAAGTTTGTTGTACTAGCAACGAAACTCACCTTATTATCTTCTCCTTGGTATAACTCTCCCTCAACGTCATCGCATGCAGCGAAGACAAAGAGACCAAGAAGGATTAAACTTAAAGATATAATATTTTTCTTCATATTGGTTTTGTTTTTTATTTGTTAATAGGGTTTTGATCAGCAGGACCCATATTTGGATTACCATCAAACTCTTTTTGAGGTATAGCCAAGATAAAATTATTTGACTCTGGTTGTGTTGTATCAAAACCAACATTTGGTTGAGAGTGATTTGAATTTGGTGCAGTTCTATCGAAGCCCATTTTCAAACGTTGAATATCAAATATTCTTTCAGCTTCACCCCATAGTTCAATACGACGTTGAAGTAGAATATGATCCATTAAAGTCTTAGCAGAACCAATAGAGCCCATTGTAAAATCTTTCGACATTGTAGCATCTTTGATAGGACTATTAGCAGCCCAGTCATAGTCTGCTGGATATCTCAATTTAAGCAACTCTTCAAGTTTATCTTTAGCTTCAGTAAATTTTCCTTCATGGCATAATGCTTCCGCCAAAACTAACTGCATCTCTTCTGCTCTCATATAGATATAGTCTCCTAAATCAGTATCTATGTCTGAATACAAGAATTTGTGCTGATTATAAGCTATATTATGATTAGACGTTCCTGCATCTGGTGCATTAGGATCTTGCCACCAAGCTTTACGCAAATCTTGATTAGAAATTTGATCATACAACCAGTTGTAGATACATTTTCTAGAACTACGAGCATATCTGTCGGCTCTTGCGTCCATGTGAGCAAAGAAAGATGCATAAATACCCGATTGATCTGCAATAATTTCTGAACCCCACATAACACCCGACATATTACGATTGTTGAAACCTGAAGTTAGGTCACCTCGTTGGGTCAAGGTTAAGCCTGGTTTGCTTAGGGCTTCACTTGCATAAGAAGCCGCAGGACCAAACTGATTTTGAACCAAAGCTACATTTGCTTTTATAGCATTAGCTATATAATAATCGAAGTGTGATTTGTGTGCTTGTAAACCCTTGTTGCCAGAGAATTTAGCAATAGCATCAGTTAAGTCAGCATTAATCTGAGTATAAACGTCTTCTACTGTTCCTCTTCCTTTACCTTCGGATGCAGCTGTTGTTGGCTCTGTATATAGAGGCACACCAGGTGCAGATTCGTTACCTTTATAAGTATGTTGGTACGACTGAATTAGTTGGAAATATGCATAAGCTCTCATAGTAAGGGCTTGCGCCATAATATTGTCAACCATTATTGGGTCGCCACTTTCAGCTAATTGCTCTTCCTCAGCAATGATATAGTTAGCATTACTAATAAGCGTGTAGTAGAAATTCCAGGTTGCATAAGGTCTCCATCCAGATGAAGTATAACGGCTGTTAACGTCAAATCTATAGTCAAAATAGAACCAACCATTTCCTTGTGCATCTTGCAAAAAGTCTTCACCCATCAAAGATGTATACATTTTGGTAGACATAATACCAAAATTTTGATGTGTATTACTTTCAGTCCAACCTGATGTGAATAACATTCTATATATACCATCCATGGCAACTTGTGCGCCATCTACGGTAGCGAATAGAACTGGTCCCGTAACACTATCGGTTGGGGCTGTCTCTAAGTCATCCTCAGAGCAACCAACAAACCCGATAATAAGGGCTAAAATTAAAAAGGGATATAATATTTTTTTCATAATTGTTGTAGATTAAAATTTAACATTAATACCAGCTGAGATAACTCTATTTGGCGTATAAACAAAGTCAGTAGAACCACTAAAGTTCATTTGTGGATTCAATCCTTTTCTAGCTGCAAAAACAGCCAAGTTGTCACCTTGTGTGAAAACACGAATTGTTTCTAAACCAATGTTCTTTAGATTGAATGTGTAACCTACCGAGAAGTTTTTGATTGCAAAATAAGAAGCATCTACCAACGCTCTGTCATTTAATGTATGCGTTTCGTTCAACTGAATTCTTGGAACATCTGTAATATCTCCTGGTTGTTTCCAAGCACGCAATGCATCGCGGTTGAAGTTATTACCAATATACAATGGATTTGTATTGTTGTATGCAACATAGTCGTAAATCTTACCACCAATAGAATAAGTAGTCATGATAGAAGCATCAAAACCTTTATACTGAAATGATGTTGACAATGAACCATACAGGTCGGGCATGCGGCTGCCTAGTATTACACGGCTTGCTGCTGCTTTCGTTTTATCATTTGAGATATAGTGAGTACTGTAATCAAACTCATCTTCTTCATTATCATATACCCAATACAGTTGATCTCCAGTTGCTGGATCAACACCTGCACTGCGTGCCATATAGAAAGAGTTTAAAGCTTCGCCTTCGCGAATAATGGTAGAACCTCCAATAATTTCTTTTTGTTCTTTTGTAAGCTCCAACACTTCGTTGTTAACAGTCGATCCCATAACGGTAACATTCCATGTTAGGTCGCGAGTTTTAATTACATCGTAGCCTACACTCATATCAAGACCAAAGTTTTTCATGCTACCAACGTTGTCGCTATAACCTGTAAAACCTAATGACATTGCCATTGGTCTGCTCAACAACATATCTGTTGTTTTTCTATTGTAATAGTCTAAACCAAGTGATAATCTTGAATCAAATAGTAAGGCTTCGAAACCAGTATTAAAGCTACCGTTTTTCTCCCAAGTAACTGCTTTGTTTTCAACAGATGTTACTGCAGCACCACTACTATTGGCATTAGCCCATGTTAGGTCGTAAAATGCTTGCCATGCGTAAAGTCCAACACTATTGTTACCTTGTGTACCATAACTAGCTTTTACTGTCAAGTTGTTCAACCAATCAAGGTCTTGCATGAAAGCCTCTTCTGAAACTCTCCATGAAGCTCCTACCGACCAGAATTGTCCCCAACGATTATCTACGTGAAAACGAGAAGAACCATCAGTACGGAAACTTGCAGATAAATAGTACTTATCCATAAAGTCGTAATTCACACGTGAGAACCAAGACTCAAGTTTATCGTTGTTTTCATAAGAAGAAGCAGATGCAATTGACGATCCTGCAGCTAGTTCATACAGTCCACCAAATGGAAATCCTGTTTTACTTGCAGAAAGACTATTGTATGTATTAGTATAATACTCATGACCCACCATAGCTTGAACACCATGATCACCAAATGTTCTATTCCAATTAAGGATTTGGTTAAGGGTATAAGCCATTGTTTTACCATTTGTTTTACCCAAACGACCACTTCCGGCAGCGTTACCAAAATAGGGGTTGTAATAGAATGTGTAATTACCACCTGTATAGTCAACACCTAAGTTCATGGAAAAAGTAAATCCTTGCCATGCACCATATTTTTCATCGTTTGTATTAAACTCAACTAAACCCCTAGCACTTACGTTGTCGCGAATCTCATAATAAGCATCGTCGTAAAGAGTTGCAATAGAGTTAAAGTTTTGCTGAGCACCTGCTGCTCTATTTAAACCGTAGTCAAATAAAGGTTCACCTTGCGAATCCATTTGAATTTCGCCAGTTGATGGGTCTCTCTCCCATACTGGGTAGATAGGCGCCATATTCTCTGCGGAGTACCATACGTTTGACGTTGATGAACCGTCAGAGTCAAGCATATTAGATTTTGAACGAGCCATATTGGCAGACAATGAAGTTCTGAACCAATCTGTTGGTCTTAAATCAGAAGATACACGACCTGTGAAACGCTCAAAAGCAGTTGTTTTCAATAGACCTTCTTCTTTCATATAGTTGAAAGATGCCAATGATCTCATTTTGTTTGTACCACCTGAAACGTCAAATTGATATTCTTGTCTTACTGGGTTACTTGCTGTAACTTCGTCAATCCAATCATCAGTCCATTTAAGTTGTGCTGAAGGATCAAGCTTCCCTGTCATTGGGTCAATCAATTGGTCAAGAGGCATGTTATAAGGGTTATACTGTTCGTTAACACCTAAAATACCCTCTACAGTACCTTTCATTCTAGCAATAGCTCTATGACCTGCTACACTTTCAGAAGATCCTTTAGCAAAAAGCTCATCATTCTTGTACGATTGAAACACAGTTTCAAGATACTCTTGCTGATTCATTACATCGTATCTATCAATTGCACGTGATCCAACACCTAAAACAGCTTTAAAGTTTACAGATACTTTTCCTTCTGTGTCTTTACCTGCTTTGGTTGTAATCATAATTACACCGTTGGCTGCACGCGAACCGTATAGAGAAGATGCAGAAGCATCTTTCAATACTGTCATACTTTCGATATCATTTGGGTTAATCGAGTTAAGGTCGCCATTAAATGGAACACCGTCAACCACATAAAGTGGAGATTGTGATGCATTAATAGAACCAAATCCACGAATAACAATACCAGCACCCGAACCGGGCTGACCGCTACCTAGTGTTGATTGAACACCTGGAACAGTTCCGTCCAACGCTTTAGATACTGAAGCTACAGAACGACTTTCAATCTGTCCTGGGTCTACAGTTGCAGCTGAACCCGTAAAAGTACTCTTTTTTGCAGTACCATAAGCTACTACCATTACTTCTTCGAGAAGTTCAGCATCGGATTTCATTACAATCCTCATGTTAGCTGTAGCTGCAAGTTCTTGTGTTACATAACCTACATACGATACAACTAATCTTGCATTAGCAGGAACACTCAATGCAAAATTACCGTCAAAATCGGTAACCGTTCCTTGAGAAGTTCCTTTAATGAGTACAGTTGCTCCGATAACTGGTTCTCCAGCCTCGTCCACTACTACCCCTCTCACTTGAGTTTGGGCAGTTGCAATCCCAACACTTATAAAAAGCAGGGATAAAAATAGCATTAGTTTTCTTTTCATAAAAAATTCTACTTTAAAATTACACTTACTACTAATTTTTTCTTTAGTATTTATTTTACTTTTCACTTCTTTTGATTTTTAGGTTTTTCCATTTATTTCATTATTTACATTTATGCTCATTTGCATTTCACCTCCTTGTTGTATGTTACTTTTGATTTTATCTGCCGAAATAGGCATCAGAAGAAAATCATAATAGTACAAATTAAACATTAATCTCATTTTACAGAGTCCGCTTTACAGAAATGTGGTTTCTTGAAAGACACTCTGTAGCTAACTTCGAACTGCTATTTTTCATCTAATAACGAGCTTTTCGCTTATTCAAAATTAACTTCAGACACAAATATAAATTAAATTATGACACTAGCATCATTTTTAACAATAAATCTTCAGTTTTCTTACCTAAAACCTCACTTTACACCACAAAGTTAATAGAATTTTTATAACATAATGTCACAAAACAGAGAAATATTGATTCATATCTACTTATATTGGTGTATTAAAATAATAAAAAAACAGTTCATCGCCATATTATACATCAAAGAGACAATCTAAATATAAAGATAAAAAAAGTAGAGCAATTTTTGATTTTTTATTAAAGTGTTAGTTTTACATTCTTTCTATCAGCATATTACCATAGATATACATATATGAAAATATATAAACAGAGTGTTTATTATAATAGCTATATTTATTTTTTCGTCTGTATGCATTTTAGCTAAAATAGCCAACCAATATATTCGATTATTCTATTATAATTAATGTGCTCAAAGATGAACAGAGTATCTTTGAGCACGTCTCACATAAAAATATCTCAGAACTGTATTCGCTGTTTCTAATCTCTAAAATCGGAACTCGCTATTAAATACTTTTTCACAAACAACAAAAACAGAGCTTGTTTAAATGAGAGCTATGTCAAGTAAAATGAAATCACTTTATTATCAATTATATAGCACGCTGTTTTAAAACAAAAGCTAGTCTTCACTAAATACTTTCACATAAAATAAAAGTGATGATTGACAAACATTTTCACTTACATGTATGTTAATCAAGGCAAAGGTATATTGAAGTGATAAGAAACATCTCTCAACTTAAATCCGTTAATCCATCTAATTAATTATATAAAACAGAATGCCCTATGAAAATTCATGAATATCAAGCAAAAGAAATTTTTGTGCAGTACGGAATTCCAATTAATCCAGGATACCTATGCCATAATATAGACGATGCCATATGGGCATACGAAAAACTAGACTCCGATCTAGTGGTAGTAAAAGCACAAGTGCATACAGGTGGCAGAGGCAAAGCAGGAGGAGTGAAGCTTGCAAAAGATACTATAGAGATGCGAAACCATACAGCCAATATACTAGGTATGGATATAAAAGGATACATAGTGGATAGAGTGTTGCTAGCAAAAGCTGTAGATATTGAAAACGAATATTATGTGAGTTTTGTAATAGACAGAAATACCAAGTCGGCGCTGCTAATGCTAAGCAAAGAGGGAGGAGTGGACATTGAAGAGGTGGCTCACAAAACACCTGATAAAATTCACAAAATAGCCATCGACCCAGCAGTGGGTATGCCCGACTACTTGGCGCGTCAAGCTGCTTTTCTTCTATTTGACGATATAATGCAAGTGAGACAAGCTGCAAGTATTTTCCAAAAGCTTTACAAACTTTTTATAGAGACAGACGCATCGCTAGCAGAGATCAACCCACTGATACTGACACCCGACAAAAAAGTAGTAGCTATTGATGCTAAAATGACATTTGATGACAATGCACTTTATCGCCAAAAAAAAATTAGCGAACTATTTGAACCTACAGAAGAGGAGAAAAAAGAGCAAAAAGCAAAATCGAAAGGATTTAGCTATGTACATCTTGGTGGTGATATTGGCTGTATGGTAAATGGAGCAGGTTTGGCTATGGCAACCATGGATATGATTAAGCTATACGGAGGCACTCCATCCAACTTCTTAGATATTGGCGGCAGCTCAAACCCTACCAAAGTAATAGAAGCAATGAAGCTACTACTGTCTGACAAAGATGTAAAGGTAGTTTTAATAAATATTTTTGGCGGAATTACCCGCTGCGACGATGTGGCAAGAGGTCTGCTTGAAGCATTTAAGCAAATAGACACCGACACACCTATAGTAATAAGACTAACAGGTACAAACGAAGTGGAGGGAAGAGAACTTTTAAAAGGCAGCAAATTTCACTTAGCCGAAACTATGGGCGAGGCTACACGCAAAGCAGTGGAGCTGGCTCAATAAGAAACATTACTCTTTATTATTAGGTAAAAAAACTAATTACAAAAAACTAAATCAAATAAAAGAAAAACAATATGAGCATCCTTATAGATAAAAACACACGACTTCTGGTACAAGGTATAACAGGACGAGATGGTGGTTTTCATGCATCCAAAATGAAAGCTTATGGAACAAACGTTGTAGCAGGCACTTCGCCTGGAAAGGCGGGAGAAGAGGTAGATGGCATTCCGGTGTTCAACACTGTGCAAGATGCAGTAGATGAAACAGGAGCAAACACATCTGTGATATTTGTACCTGCAGCTTTTGCAAAAGATGCCATGATGGAAGCCGCAGCAGCAGGTATCAAACTAGTTATTTGTATTACAGAGGGTGTGCCCACTCTTGATGTAGTGGCTGCACACAGTTTTATAAAGAAGCAAGGAGCACAATTGCTTGGTCCTAACTGTCCTGGATTGATTTCTCCTAACAAAAGCTTAGTGGGAATTATGCCTGCAAAGATATTCAAACCAGGAGGAACTGGTGTAATAAGCCGAAGCGGAACGCTCACCTATGAAGTTGTGTACAACCTTACCACAAAGGGAATGGGACAATCGACAGCTATTGGCGTTGGGGGCGACCCAGTGGTGGGGCTATACTACAAAGAACTTCTATCGATGTTTGAGCAAGACCCTGACACAGACTCCATTGCACTAATTGGTGAGATTGGAGGCGATGCCGAGGAGCAAGCTGCCGCATATATAAAGGAGCATATTACAAAACCAGTGGCAGTGTTTATAGCAGGACAATCTGCACCTCCTGGGAAACAGATGGGCCATGCAGGCGCTATCATCTCTAGTAGCGGTGGCACGGCAGCAGAGAAGATTGCAGCTTTTGAAGCAGCAGGTATTCCAGTGGCAAAAGAACCAAGTGAAATACCCGATTTATTAAAGAGAAGAAGGTAGTTATGATTTAAAACTGATATCCTAT
>DUVZ01000245.1 GCA_012840785.1 Bacteroidales bacterium | reverse complement strand
TGCGAATATCGGAAATATTAAGACGTATTGTTATTCCCGACTTGTTAATTATCATTAAGTCATTGTCATCATCAACACTTTTTATTGATACAAGCTTGCCTGTTTTCTCGGTAATATTGAGTGTTCGCACACCTTTACCACCTCTATTTGTAATTCTGTAAACTGGCTCACCATCTTCATCATTCAGTCTTGTTCGTTTACCATAGCCCTTTTCAGACACAACCAATATTGTTTCTTCTGAGTCGGCATCCATACAAATCATACCAATAATTTCATCTTCTGGACCATCAAGTCTCATTCCGATTACACCAGTTGCTGTACGGCCCATTGGTCTTACATTGGTTTCATTAAAACGGATTGCTCTACCATTTCTGTTGGCTAGCAGTACATCTTTCTTACCATTGGTCATGCGTACTGAAATAACTTCATCATCATCTCTTAAAGTTATTGCAATAACACCATTTTGTCTTGGACGTGAATATGCTTCCAAGAGCGTTTTTTTCACTATTCCTCTTTTTGTACTGAAAATTAAATAGTGAGAGTTTAAGTACTCTTCATCTTCAAGTTCTTTTACTCTAATAAATGCAGTAACGGTATCATCTGGATCGATATTCAACAAGTTTTGAATTGCACGTCCTTTTGAGTTTTTAGAACCTTCGGGCAGTTCGTATACACGTAGCCAAAATACTTTTCCTTTTTGGGTAAAGAACAACATGTAATTGTGCATGGTAGCTGGATACATAAACTCTACAAAGTCTTCGTCGCGAGTTTCTGAACCACGAGCTCCCACCCCTCCTCTATTTTGAGTACGGAATTCTGATAACGGAGTTCGTTTAATATAGCCCAAGTGCGAAATAGTAATAACCATATCATCATCAGAGTAGAAATCCTCGGGATTCAACTCTTCAGAAGAGAATATTATTTCTGAACGACGCTCATCGCCATATTTGCTTTTAATTTCAATAAGCTCATCCTTAATAACTTGCATGCGCATATCTTCGTTATTAAGTATTTCATTTAGATGATTTATCAGTTTTTGCAACTCATCAAATTCACCTCTTAGCTTATCTTGCTCTAGTCCGGTAAGTTGACGAAGACGCATTTCAACAATTGCACGAGCTTGAATTTCGGTAAGATTAAATCGTTCTATTAAACCCTGAATAGCTTCTTGTGGATTTGTAGAGGCTCTTATTAGTGCAATAACTTCATCAATATTATCTGATGCAATTATCAGTCCTTCTAATATATGTGCTCTATCTTCTGCTTTTTTAAGTTCAAATTGGGTTCTTCGCACCACAACATCATGGCGATGGTCAACAAAATGCGTAATTAAATCTTTAAGATTTAGCATTTGAGGTCGTCCATTTACCAATGCAATATTATTGATACTAAATGAAGATTGTAATGCTGTAAATCTGTAGAGTTTATTTAAAACTACATTTGCGTTAGCATCGCGTCTAACATCTACAACAATACGCATTCCGTTACGGTCCGACTCATCGTTGATATTAGATATTCCTTCAATTCTTTTTTCTACAACCAAGTTGGCTATATTCTTAATTAGGTCGGCTTTATTTACCAAATACGGAATTTCGGAAATAATTATCTGATCATGACTTTTGGCAGGTTCAATTTCTGCTCTTCCACGCATCACAATGCGTCCTCTACCTGTATGAAAAGCCTCTTCAACTCCCTGGTATCCATAAATATAACCCCCAGTTGGAAAATCAGGAGCTTTTATATATTTCATCAAACCATCAATATCTATATCTCTATCTTCGATATAAGCAATTATACCATCGATAGATTCGGATAGATTGTGAGGAGCCATATTGGTAGCCATCCCCACGGCAATACCCGAAGCACCATTCATCAATAGATTGGGAATGCGAGTTGGCAATACAGTAGGTTCTCTTAGTGTATCATCAAAGTTGAGTTGAAAATCAACGGTGTCTTTTTCGATATCACGTAGCATTTCCTCTGAAAGTTTATTCAGTCGAGCTTCGGTATAACGCATTGCTGCAGGGCTGTCGCCATCAACACTACCCATATTACCTTGCCCATCTACAAGCATATAACGCAAACTCCAATGTTGAGCAAGTCGCACCATTGCATGATACACCGACGAGTCGCCATGTGGGTGATATTTACCTAAAACCTCACCAACAATTCTGGCTGATTTTTTATGTGGCTTATCAGATGCGTTATTTAGTTCGTGCATACCAAAAAGAATACGCCTATGAACAGGTTTAAAGCCATCTCTTACATCAGGCAAAGCGCGTGAAACAATCACCGACATCGAGTAATCGATGTAGGCAGACTTCATTTCATCTTCAATATTTATCTTAATGATTCTATCTTCTTTTTCAACCATACATTTAAATGTTATAATTCTATTGTTTTATCATCAATTTTGAAACAGCTACTGTATTGATTTATAGCTGTTTAAATTAAGTCTGTTTTATCTTCTAAAACTTTACTAAGGTACTACATTTGTTTGAATTTAACAAAGAAATAAAAGGTGAATTACTCATAGTTTTAACAAAAAAACAGCACCCTGCTCACTTTCTATTATACATTGCCTATTGTTTTGTTTAGTAGTTGTGTGAAACAACAAATAAGAAGTGAAAACAAAAGTGCAATAAAACAGAAAAAGGAGCAACACTACTGTCGCTCCTTTTCTGTACCTACTATTTATAGATTGTCTCTAAATTATCTTCCGTGACAATTTTTAAACTTCTTGCCACTACCACACGGGCATGGCTCGTTTCGTCCTACTTTTTTCTCAACTCTTATAGGCTCTGGTCTGCTTTTCTCTCGCGTGTCAGTAGATCCAGCTTTCGCTTGAGCCGATTGACTTGAAGAATCTTCTTTCTCTGTGCGATATTTACTGTAGTCTGTTTTCTGTTCTGCGTCAGCTTTTCTCACTTGCTCGGGTTCTCTAATAGGAATCTGACCACGCATAAGAACAGAAACTGATTTCGTATTAACACTCTCAATCATATCCTTGAAAAGATTAAACGATTCGAGTTTATAAATCAACAGAGGATCTTTCTGCTCGTAACTAACATTTTGTACAGATTGACGCAAGTCATCCATTTCACGTAGATGTTCTTTCCAATTCTCATCAATAGTGTGAAGAATAACCGATTTTTCGAATGCTTTAACCAAAGCTTTCGATCCACTTTCGTATGCCTCCTTCAAATTGCAAGATATGTTGTACACTTTCTTACCATCAGTTACAGGTATAAGTATATTCTCATACATGGCTCCTTGGTTTTCGTAAACATCTTTGATAACGGGTTGTGCTATTTCTGCTAGTTTTTCCGACTTGCGTTTAAAAGTCTGAATAGCAGCCTCAAACACTTTTTCGCCTTGCTCTTGTGGTTTAAATTCTTTAAACTCTTCTTCAGAATAAGGAAGGTCTAACGCCATAATGCGTAGCAACTCCAATTTCAATTCCTCGTAGCTATGTTGCAGTTGCTCGGTAAGTCCTACAGACGTATCGTAAATCATATTCACCACATCAATACCAATACGCTCACCCATTAAAGCATTGCGTCTGCGTTTGTAAATCACTTCACGTTGCGAGTTCATCACATCGTCATACTCAAGCAATCTTTTACGAATACCAAAGTTGTTTTCTTCAACTTTCTTTTGGGCTCTCTCTACAGACTTGCTCAACATGTTGTGTTCCAACACATCGCCCTCTTTAAAGCCCATTCTATCCATAAGTCCTGCTATTCTTTCGGTAGCAAATAGGCGCATCAAATCGTCTTCCAACGATACAAAGAATATCGACGAACCAGGGTCGCCTTGTCTACCTGCACGTCCACGTAGCTGTCTGTCCACACGGCGCGACTCGTGACGCTCAGTACCAACAATAGCCAAACCTCCAGCTTTTACCACTTCGGGTGATAGTTTAATGTCAGTACCACGTCCAGCCATATTGGTAGCAATAGTTACCACACCTGCCTGACCCGCAGAAGCAACAATATCTGCCTCACGTTGGTGAAGCTTAGCATTCAGCACATTGTGCTCAATTTTTCGCAAACTAAGCATTCTGCTCAATAGCTCCGATACTTCTACAGAAGTTGTACCAACCAATACGGGGCGTCCTGCTTCAATTAAACTAGTAATTTCTTCAATAACTGCATTATACTTTTCTCGTTTAGTTTTATAAATGCGGTCGTTCATATCATTACGCACAATGGGTCTATTGGTAGGAATTACCACCACGTCCAATTTGTAGATATCCCACAATTCACCAGCTTCTGTTTCGGCAGTACCCGTCATACCAGCAAGTTTTTTGTACATTCTAAAATAGTTTTGAAGCGTTACTGTAGCAAAAGTTTGTGTTGCAGCTTCAACCTGAACACGCTCTTTGGCTTCAATAGCTTGATGCAAACCATCCGAGTATCTTCTACCCTCCATTATACGGCCTGTTTGCTCATCTACAATTTTTACTTTATTATCAATCACAACATACTCATCGTTTTTATTAAACAATGTATATGCTTTCAACAGTTGATTGATAGTATGTATCCTTTCTGATTTGATTGCATAGTTTTGCAGAAGCTCGTCTTTCTTTGCAGCTTTCTCTTCATCAGAGAGTTGTTGGTTTTCCAAGTCGGATAGCTGACCGCTAATATCGGGTAATATAAAAAACTCTGGGTCGTCTGATTTGCCAGTCAACAAGTTAATACCTTTATCAGTAAGGTCGATGCTATTGTTTTTCTCATCAATTACAAAATAGAGCGGATCGGTCACAATATGCATATTGCGTGATTGCTCTGCCATATAAAACTCTTCAGTTTTTAACATTGCAGCTCTCACACCCTGCTCACTCAAGTATTTTATAATAGGTTGATTTTTGGGTAAACCTTTAAACGAACGGTATAGAAGCAAAGCACCTTCCTCTTGTTCTTTCTTGTCTTCCGAAGCCATTTTCACTTTAGCTTCAGCCAAAAGCTTTGTCGACATATCGCGTTGAGCCTTTACAATAAGCTCAACACGAGGGCGCAGTGTATCGTAGAGTTGTTCATCTCCTTTTGGAACCGGTCCTGAAATAATCAACGGAGTACGCGCATCGTCAATCAATACCGAGTCTACCTCGTCCACAATAGAGTAGTTGTGTTTTCGTTGCACCAAATCGTTTGGAGAAATAGCCATATTGTCTCTCAAATAGTCGAAACCAAACTCATTGTTGGTACCAAACGTCACGTCAGCTTCATAAGCCTTGCGTCGTTCATCAGAGTTGGGTTGGTGTTTATCAATACAATCAACACTCAAACCATGAAACATATAGAGAGGTCCCATCCACTCAGAGTCGCGTTTTGCTAGGTAATCATTTACCGTCACCACGTGCACACCATTGTGTGTGAGCGCATTTAAGAAAACAGGCAAAGTAGCTACAAGCGTTTTACCCTCACCCGTTGCCATTTCGGCAATTCGTCCTTTGTGCAATACCACACCACCAAACAGCTGCACATCATAGTGTATCATATTCCACACTATTTCTGTACCACCAGCTTCCCATCTGTTTTTGTAAATTGCTTTATCGCCGTCTATATACACAAAATCGTGTTTTGCAGCCAGGTCTCTATCAAACTGAGTAGCTGTAACCACGGTTTCCTCATTTTGGGCAAATCGACGTGCTGTATCTTTCATAATAGCGAAAGCCTCTGGCATCAACTCTTCGAGTATCACCTCAAACTTGTCTGAGATCTCATTTTCAATTTTGTCAATTTCTTCCCAAATCACTTCACGCTCTTCAAGGTCAATCTCTTCAATTCCCTCTTTCAGTTTATTTATCTTTTCCTTCTCTTCCGAAACGTAGTCGTGAATGCGCTTTTCCACATCTTTTGTTCTCGCTCTTAGTTCATCATTCGACAGTTGCTCTATTTCGGGATATATAGCTTGGATTTTTTTCACATACGGAGCAATTTCTCTTGAGTCGCGTTGTGCTTTATTTCCAAAAAGTTTTGAAATAATTCTATTAAATGCCATAGTTTTTAATTAGTTACGCAGTTTTTTTGTTTCACCACGTTATATATGTTTGTTATAATATTTCTATTTGATGTAAAATTACAATAGCTCTTGCAATATCTTGCTAGTAGATGCATTGGGAGCCCTTATGCGCAACCTGTGAGTAACACTTGGTGCTATCTCAGTGGCATCTATTACCCTGCTCACTTTTTGCGGCTTCAAGTTGTTGCCAAAAAATATAGCTGGAGCTGCCATACTATTGGCTCTCACTCTTTCGTGATTTGTAAGTTTCTTAGGCGATACAATTCTCCATCCGGGTTGTAGCTCAATAAACAAATCTCCTGTTATATCTCTATGGAAACCATTTTTGTATACCTGTATAGCTTCGTTGTATGCACCATGAAGCATCTGATACGACGTAACAACATCTTGCACACCCGAAAACTGAATTAAGAAATCAGCAGCTTTCTCTTGAAACTCACGATAGTCAATACCCTTATCCTCAATTAGTTTTCTATCAAAATAGATTTGCTCGTTGTGGTATTTTTTTATCCAATTTTCTCTCCCATAAATAGCCATCAAATACATATTCAAAAGAGCTTCGCATCTGTCGGGCTTAAAATCTCCTCCTGGCAGTCGTGCATCAGTTGGATAAACCTCCTGCTCATCGAAATAGCCTGTTGAAACCACAAAAATCAGCGCATTATCCAATCCTACTGCTCTATCAACAGCATCAATTATTTGTGCAATATCGTTATCAAGACGCTGGTATGTATCTTGTATCTCTATAGAGTAGTTTTTATCAAGTGCATCGTCAAAATTACCAGCATAGAAGCTAAGTGCTAGAAAATCAGGATATTCCTTTGTTCCCAAAGCCGCATTTTCTATGGTTTTTACTCCCATCTTTCTCACCTCTTCATTAATAAAGGGTGTTTGTTTGAGCAGTATAAATCTGTTTGTTTTGTTTGTTCCTAGCTTATGCTGAAAATTGTACAAGTTTTGTGTGTACGGAAAAGCATTATACGAGGCTATAGGCAGTTTTGGCTTCCATACCAAACTATTTATTCTAGCGTTCAACGATTCGTCGCTTCTATTATATTGATCAACAAACGAATGATAGCTAGTGTAGAAAGTAGTTGTAGCCCATCTACCCGAATAGTTTTCAACCCAAAAAGCACCACTTGCTACGTGTCCGCCAGAGGCAAGCGCACTAGAGGCATCAGGCGAAAATGCAAAAACATTTGCCTTTCCATTCGATGCTATCTTTAGCTCATCGGTAATAGTAGAAACTTTTAGGGGTAGAGGAGATAGCTTTTCCGATGTAAAATTACCCATATAATTGCTATCAGAAAAAGACGGCACTTCCGAGAAGTCGTCACCAGACACCTTTGTATCGTTTACTATGCCATGATAAAACGGAACAGTGCCTGTGTATATAGTAGCAATAGCCGAAGCCTTGTCGGGTGCAGGAAAGTTGTATACCATTTGATTGTAAACAACACCCTCGTTGAGCAGCTTTTTAAATCCTTTCTCTCCAAAGTTCTTTTTAAAACTCTCTAAATAATCTCCCCTTAGTTGGTCTATCGTAATTCCTACAACCAGTTTTGGAATATTATTTTGTTGAGCATAAAAAGTTGTAACCGAGAAAAGAGCTAGTATCGATGATAAAAATCTAATCATTATTATTGTTCATGTAAGATATGTGCTTGCAACGCTATTATTTAACCTCGCCATCCAGCTAGCATATAACTCACTGTTTTGTATTGTCTATTTTTTAAATAATTGTTCCTTTCATAAATAAAACTAAACCCCGAGCGCAGCCACAAACTCATCGAGAATGGTATAGTTGCCCAGTGCAATTGTTGTGGTAAAAACCACCAACTTAGTAAGAACAAAGTTATCACTGCAAAGTTAATAAAATGATAGTAATATACGACTCTTTTCATCGACTTTACCCAAATAAAAATAGCGGCAAAAAGATGCACAATATGTAGCCATGCCAAATTCCAGTTGGGACTAGTTGCAGGATGTTCTGAAAAGAAAACCAAAAATGTGATTATCAATCCAGCAAAACCTGCCACAGAAAAAAGCAAAGTATCGTAAATGCGAGCTGTTTTGTTGTGTCCAAACCGCAGTTGCAAGAACGAAATAAGAAGCGTTACTACTAGCAGTGCGAATGCAATGGGCGCGGGCTTCAGCACACCCAGTTCGCTATACCCAACATCCTCACTATCAGCCTCAAGAATAATGTTGGTAGAACCCACTAAAGGATAGCTAACAGTATCATTTTTTTGTACCGTGGCATCCTTAAAAGCAACCATTAAATAGTAGGGCAAAAACATTTTCTCTCTATCTGTTGTCTCCTTGTCAGCATCAGAACCAATTAGTAAATCGATGCCAAATTCCATCCACGCATACTGGTGTACACACTCGTGAACGAGGTCTCTAAAAGTTTGATTTTTCTCTGTTTTGGGATATATCACAGTGCCATCTACTACGGCTTCAATCATATCTCTGGGTCGAGTGGCACAATTATCGTAAAAATAATTATACCTATACCTACTGTTTTGCGGAAGAGCATTGATATACAAATCGCTCCACAACTGTTGTCTCTGCTCAGCTGTTAGATTTATATCTTGATGCACCACCTCTAAGCCTTTCATCTGGTTTTCACTAAGAAATTGCTGATACGTGGTTACACCCAACACATAATCTGTTTTGCCCCTTAAAAAGTTATACATAAAATGTGGCTGCGATGGATCGAAATACCCATAATTGAAACAGGCATCCACTCCCGTAGAATCATCTTCTACCCTCACTACTGTGTGTCCATAAAGAGCATACACCGCACCATCCCATGGCGAAACAGTGAGCAAACTAACTTTTGCACTATCACTAAGTTGAACTTGTGCAAAAGAGGATAAAAACGATATAATTGTCAGCATCAAGGCTGTAGAGATAAGCTTTTTCATAAAACACTATTCTGCTTTGTTATAGTTTTTAGAAGAGGCAAATATAATGATTTTATAAGAATTAATCAACATCATTTTCATTTTTAGCCCACAAACAATCTATTAAGGTGTCTAAGCTAAGAAAACTTTCATCCATTCTATACCTTAGCACTATAGTAGTTCTTAAATTTATTATGTATATTTGTATTGCAACCCATTAAAATTCATTACTATGTTTAAAAGAATTTCTCTAATGTTATTAAGTATCGCATTTTTATTGCCAATTACTGCACAAGACATTAAACTAAGTGCTCCCAACAAAACAGGTGGCAAACCACTTATGCAGGCATTAAGTGAGCGCAAATCATCACGCAATTTTGTAGACAAAGAGCTATCAATTGATGTTTTATCAAACTTGATGTGGGCAGCCAATGGTTTTAATCGCGATGACAAAAGAACAGCACCTACAGCCAACAACAAGCAAGAGATAGAGCTCTACGTTGCGATAAAGAGTGGTGTTTACCTGTACGATGCAAAAAACTCAGTGCTTAAACTTATAAAAGCCGGCGATCATAGAAAATCGACTGGTAGTCAAGATTTTGTAGCCAATGCATCAGCAAATATTATACTTGTATCGGATATGAACAAAGCCTCTAGTAGCGAATACTCCTATACAAATTGTGGATATATAGCACAAAACATCTACCTGTTTGCTGCATCCGAAGGTTTGGGTTCGGTATCGCGTGGATGGTTTGACAAAGATGTACTAGCAGAACTACTAGACCTGCCTCCACACAAAAAGGTATTACTTACCCAGTCTGTAGGAGTAGTTGATTAGATAAACTTCAATTTGTAAAGATCCATAAAGCATGAAACAAAAAAAGAGGCTGCTAGAAAAAATAATTTCTATCAGCCTCTTTTTTTATCTTAAATCGAAAAAACGATTTATTTCTTATTACGATCTCCGTAACGGTTTCTAAATTTATCAACACGTCCTGCAGTGTCTACTAGTGTTTGTTTACCAGTATAAAAAGGGTGCGATTTATTTGTAATCTCCAGTTTTATAAGTGGATATGTTTCGCCATCTACTTCAATTGTTTCTCTTGAATTGGCAGTTGAACGAGAGATAAATATCTCGTCATTGGACATATCTTTGAAAACTACTGGACGGTAATTTGAAGGATGGATGTCTTTTTTCATATTTTTTGAGTCTTTATAAAGATTATATTTTGCTGTTCTAGCTATTATTATTTTCAGTGTGCAAAGATACAACATTTTATGAAAACATAAAATTATTGGTTGATAATTTTAGTATTCAAGAACTTATTTCGTAATTTGCAACTAAAAATAATCTGAATGAACATAGAAATTATTACAATTGGCGACGAATTGCTTATTGGGCAGGTAGTTGACACCAACTCGGCATGGATATCGAGCAAAATGAGCAATGCGGGGTTTGATGTAACCTATATTACATCTATAAAAGACAGAAAAGAAGCCATATACAATGCTGTAGAAGACGGATTTGAGAGGGCTGATATTTTGTTGCTTACCGGTGGAAATGGTCCCACAAAGGATGATATAACCAAAAACACACTTTGCAAATTCTTCGATGAAGAGCTTATTTTCGACAATGAGGTGTTGAAAAACATTGAGACTCAGTTTAAAGAGAAGAAAATAGAGATAAATGAGCTTACCCGCAATCAGGCTTATGTGCCCCAAAAGAGCACAGTTATTCAAAACAGAGTTGGCACAGCTCCCATTCTTTGGTTCGAAAAAGATGGCAAAATACTTATTTCGATGCCAGGAGTGCCCTTCGAGATGCGTTGGGCAATGAACGAAGAGATTATTCCACGCCTCACAAAGCGTTTTCAAACAAAACGATTCCTAAAAGAGGTGTTTTATACACATGGTATAACAGAATCGGGACTAGCCATTCATCTAAACAACTTCGAAGAGCAACTCCCCAGTGAATTTGGATTGGCTTATCTGCCAGGTGGTGGAGTAATCCGTTTGCGTCTCTCTGTAAAAGGCGATGAGCACGCAGATGAGATGAACAAACAGGCAAACAAACTAAAAACCCTGCTAGGAGATTATCTTCTAGCCGAATCCGACGATCCACTTCAACAGATACTTGGCAATACCCTAAAAGACAACGGCATGACTATATCTCTTGCCGAAAGTTGTTCGGGTGGTTATATTGCTCATCTGCTCACCAATATTGCTGGCTCATCAGCATATTTTTTAGGCGGTGTGGTGAGTTACTCCAATAGTGCAAAAATGAATCTACTAAATGTAAAACAAACCACCCTCGACACTCACGGTGCAGTAAGCCAGCAAGCTGTAGAAGAGATGGCAAAAGGGGCAATTGATGCGTTTGGTAGCGATTGTGCCATTGCTGTGTCAGGCATAGCGGGTCCGGACGGTGGCACAGAAGAGAAACCTGTTGGCACAGTGTGGATATGCACAATATGCAAAAATAAGATGGTTAGCAGAGAATATTCGTTTGGAAAATCAAGAGAAAACAATAAACGACGTTCGGCAGTAATGGCAATGGTGCAAATGCTACGCTGTATGGCATAAACGTTGTAGAAGGTAATCTGATTTAGAGAAAATCAAATATAAAAATAGCCGTTATAAGTTGTCAAAAACTATAACGGCTATTCTTTTATTTTTTACTTTAGATATACGCTCTAATGAGCTATCAATCAATTATATCAAACCCAGTATAAGGCACCAACACTTTAGGAATACGAATACCTTCGGGTGTTTGATTGTTCTCCAACAATGCCGCCAATATTCGTGGCAAAGCCAAAGCACTACCATTTAGTGTGTGGCAAAGTTGTGTCTTTCTGTTATCATCACGATAGCGAAGTTTCAACCTATTGGCTTGATAGCTTTCAAAGTTAGAAACAGAACTCACCTCCAACCAACGCTCTTGTGCTGCAGAAAACACCTCGAAATCAAAAGTAAGCGAAGAGGTGAATCCTAAATCTCCACCACAAAGGCGAAGTATGCGCCATGGCAACTCTAATTTCTCTACTAAAGTTTGCACATAATTTACCATTTCGTCCAAACGCTCATAAGAGTTTTCAGGAGAGTCAACACACACAATTTCCACCTTGTCAAACTGATGCAACCTGTTTAATCCACGCACATCTTTGCCATACGAACCAGCTTCACGACGGAAACAAGCAGAATAGGCAGTGTTTTTTATTGGAAAATCGTCCTTATCCACTATTACATCTCTGTATATATTAGTAATAGGCACTTCGGCTGTAGGTATCAAATACAAATCGTCAACTTCAGCATGATACATTTGTCCCTCTTTATCAGGCAATTGTCCTGTACCAAAACCCGAGTCGGCATTTACCAAATAAGGTGGTTGAATTTCAAGAAAACCATTATCACGAGCATTATCCAAAAAGAAATTGATAAGTGCACGCTGCAAACGAGCCCCTTTTCCTTTATACACAGGAAAACCTGCACCTGTTATTTTCACACCCAGCTCAAAGTCTATCAAATCATATTGTTTTGCTAAATCCCAGTGAGGAGCAGCATCTTTGGGTAGGTTTGGCATTTCGCCACCACTGCGCTCTACAAGGTTATCTTCGGCACCTTTTCCAGCAGGAACACTGCTGTGGGGCACATTGGGAATAGTAACTAAAAGATCTTGAAGTTTTGCTTCAGCATCTGCAAGGTCGGTTTCCAGCAATTTAGAGTCGTCCTTCAGCTTTGCAACATAAGCACGAGACTTCTCAGCCTCCTCCTTTTTGCCCTCCTTAAAGTACATACCAATTTGCCTAGAAGTTGCGTTCACTTCGGCTAATATGTTATCTAGTTGAGTTTGTGTACTTCTCCTTTTTTCATCAAGGCTCAACACCTCTTTAATAATGCCCTCGGCATCAAAATTTCTCTTACGTAAACCATCGATAATTGCTTCGTAATTATCTTGAATTGTTTTTATTGTTAGCATTGAAAATATTTTTTACAACTTTTAAATTAAATACAAAGGTAATAAAAAGTTGTAGCGAAAAGATTAGATTGCGCTCTAAATTTCTGATGATGTGTTAGAAGCAGAATTAAAATAGTTGAAAATGAAGGAATTCAAGGGCTTCCCTCTCTTTTTCTTTTCTCTGTTTATAATTGCGGACTACTAAATAGGCAAATCCGGCAAAGGTGGCTATCAATAGGACATCTTTTACAACACTCTTTTTCATATCTCTGAATAGTTTAAAGTTTTTAAATAATAGGTCTCTAGTTTTTCGATTAACTATTGTTGTCTTTATAGTAAGACAACCAAAAGCCAAATTAGTTGCATAAATGTAGTAATTAATTGTTCACACAAACACTTTTTTAACTTTATTTACATAAACTGACGATATAAACTGTTTTTGTATCATCGGTTATTCTAAATCTGTCATCTGCTCTACGGTCTACAATCCACACTATTTTGTTGTCCGAAAGCAAAACCCATGTCTCCTCTTTTTCAAACAGACTCATTTTATTGTCCGAAAAGAAATCACTCAGTTTCTTTCTGCCTTTCATGCCAAAAGGCACAAACCAATCGCCATTTTCCCATTTACGCAATGTAAGAGGAAACGTAAGCTTGTCAAAATCACACTGCAAAACAGCCTTATTCTTTTGAATCTTAAAGTTAGAGCTATACGCTTCACTCTTGATTGTTAAATCGAAGGGTATATTTTCGTCTGCCCTGTTTGCATAAACAAGATACTCACTATCATCAACTCCCTCCTTTGCAATATCAGAAACAACCAAATAGTCCCTGTCTTTCAGCAATCTATAGTCGTCTGCATAATACATTTTACCAGAAATAGAGTCCAGATTATTCGAAACATCCTCTATCAACGCCGGTGTGAAACCCATTGGCGACAAAATTTCGAACAATACAGATTGGGGCGAATAGGTATCTTTCAATTTCTCTATATCTATTTTATTACCCTCAAACACGCTTTGGATAACACTTCCAATATATCCATCATATATCTTTTCAGCCTCTTTTAGGTTGTTGGCAGTAGCCACAATAGATTTCTTTACCGAGGGGTTAATTTTTTCAAGCGTTGGCAACACATTCAGTCTCAGTATATTTCTAGTGTATAGCTCCTCCTCATTGGTGTGATCTATCACATAAGGCAATTCATTGTCAGAGCAATAGTCCATTATTTGCTGCCTAGAAACACCTAGCAGTGGACGCACAATATGCCTATTTACAACCGGTATCCCCGTAAGTCCCTTTATTCCAGTGCCTCTAATCAAATTGATAAGAATAGTCTCCACCGAATCATCTTGATGATGACCCACACCCACAACATCGGCACCTTGCTCCACCCTTAGCTCCTCAAACCAATTGTACCTAAGCTCACGTGCTGCCATCTCTATCGATATATTATTGGCTTGTGCATACTCATTGGTGTCAAAATCTATTGTAAATAGCTCAATATCGTTCTCCTTACACCATTTAGCCACAAATGCAGCATCTCTATTAGAGCTATCGCCTCGCAAATGAAAATTGCAATGTGCCGCTATGCAGTTATATCCTAGTTGCACCAAGACATCAATCAAAACCATCGAATCGGGTCCTCCACTCAAACCAACCACTATTTTGCTTTGCTTCGACAGGAGTTTATGATGAGCAATATATTCCTTTACTTGTGTAATCATACAGCCATTATTTCTATTTTTGAAAGTAGCCTCAATTTTCTAAAGCTATAAAATCGCCTACAACTCTTCCAACCCAATTGTTTGCATCTAAAAAACAAATTTACAATTACTTTACCTACTAAAAAAGAGTCTCCTCTATATTATTACCATTTCTTTTAAATTAAAATGTGGCAAATAGCATAGAAAAGTGTAATTTTGCAATTAAAATATCAAACTAAAGAAAAGTATATACTAGCAATGAGAGATAGAATAATAAAACTCCTTTCCGAAATAGATAATCTGAAAGCAAACAACCCAGAAGAGTACGAAGCATTACGTATTAAATATTTAAGTAAAAAAGGAGTTATAAGTTCACTTATGAGTGAGTTTAGAGATGTCCCCTCGGAACAGAAAAAAGAGATAGGGCAAAAATTAAACCATCTCAAAACAGCATTTCAAGAGAGGATAAGCGAATTGAAAAAAGAGCTAGAAAGCTCTTCTGTACAAACTACCGATTTCGATCTCTCGCGCACATCCTATCCCATACCTTTGGGTACGCGTCATCCAATATCGTTGGTAAAAGAAGAAATTTGCGATATATTCAACAGACTGGGCTTCTCTATTGCTGATGGTCCAGAGATTGAAGACGACTGGCATGTTTTCTCATCACTCAACTTTGCAGAAGACCATCCAGCACGTGATATGCAAGATACTTTTTTCATTCAAAGCAATCCCGAAATAGTTTTGCGCACACACACCTCTTCGGTGCAAACTCGTGTAATGGAAACCACACAGCCACCCATTCGTATCACATGTCCAGGACGTGTATTCCGAAACGAAGATATATCTGCCAGGGCACACTGCCTCTTCCATCAAGTAGAGGGGCTCTATATCGATAAAGATGTATCGTTTGTCGATCTAAAACAAGCACTGCTCTACTTCACAAAAGAGTTTTTTGGCAGTGAAACACAAATTCGTCTTCGTCCATCATACTTCCCATTTACCGAGCCAAGTGCCGAAATGGATATATCGTGTCAAATTTGCGGAGGCGACGGATGCAATATATGCAAACACACAGGATGGGTAGAGATAATGGGGTGCGGCATGGTCGACCCTGCAGTGCTAGACAACTGTGGAATCGATAGTAAAATATACTCTGGTTATGCTTTTGGCATGGGCGTCGAACGTATAGCTATGCTTAAGTATCAGATAAACGATATTCGTCTATTTTTCGAAAACGATGTAAATTTCTTACATCAGTTTCAGTCGGCGTTTTAATTTATAATACCAACTACTATGAATACTAAAATAAAGATTATTACAATTGCCCTGCTTCTACTAGGTGCATCTCTACAAGCTCAAATGCCCATTAGGCATAACGCATTAGAGAGCAATAGGTATGGAGTGGTATACAATTTGCCTCTCACACAGCTCAACTTTGAGTTGGAGATATCCAAAACAACCTACAAAAGAGGCGAGTTTTATCAATATGCAAAGCAATATCTCAACATCGACAATCCTATAATGGAAGACAAGGTTGTATACAATCTAGAGGAGGTAAGTGTTCATAATGTAGGACTTCCAAACAAACACAACTCCTATCTTATCGAGTTTAAATCAAACTCAGTAGAACCTTTTGTCTACCTAACCGAAGATGGACTCATTTGCTCTATCAATCATGAGGCACCAATTATAGAAAAGGCAAAAAAGATAGAAAGAACTGCCAAACGCACCAATACGATTAATCCACAGTCGCTACTAACAGAAGAGATACTCTTGGCCGGTTCGCGTGCCAAACAGGCCGAACTGATAGCCAAGCAGATTTTTGCATTGCGTTTAAGCCGTACGGATATTCTTACTGGCGAGGCAGAAAACATGCCTCCAGACGGACAAGCCTACCAATTGGTTATAGACCAAATAAATATGCAAGAGGAAGCATTGGTTCAACTATTTTCTGGAAGTGTAAAAACAGAATATATCACATCCACAGTTCCCATCATCCCCGGTACAGATGATATTGATAGAGAAGTACATTTCCGCTTTTCCGAAAAGCTTGGTCAACTGAGCGCCGACGATTTGGCAGGAGAACCAATTTATTTGAGTTTAATAAATAAAACACCACAACCCGAAATAGTGCTCTCGGAAAGAGACCAACGCAGATTGGAGAAAAAGTTCTCGGAGGGTGTTATATACAATATTCCAAGCAAAGCACAACTAATTGTTACTTTTCAAAACAAAACCCTCTTAAATACAGAGGTAGATGTTGTGCAGTATGGCTCGCAAGATGTGCTCACACGTCAAATGTTTGATAGTAGAAAACAACCCATCAAAGTTGAGTTCTATCCACACCTTGGAGCTATCAAACAAATTACTCAATAATAAAAAAAATAGAACTATGAGAAAAAACATATTGGTTATTATCGCTTCTTTAGCACTTGTGGCACTTTTTGCATCATCGTGTTTCAATAAAGAAAAGGGCATAAAATTTGATAACCTAGCAATAAAAGAACAGGTATACCTATTTGCTGACAACGATACCACCAAACCCTTTGCCAATGTAGAGATAGATTTTACCTATCCCAAAAACTATAAAAGCAAAGAAGATCTACTAAAACTACAGAAGATATTCATCGGAACATTCTTCGACGATATGTCGTACGATTCTCTTTCACCAAAAGAGGCACTCAATGCCTATTTCGATAAGTATACCAACGATTATAGAGATCTTGGAAATCAATACTACGAAGATATTAGCAATCTAGAAGGAGATAATCCACCTTCATGGTACTGGTATCAACTTTTTAAAAGCAATAAAATACTATTCGAAGATGAAAACATACTAAGCTACTCGGTAGAGCACTACTACTACGAAGGAGGAGCACATGGCTCTTTAAGTGCCATATACTATACAATCGATTTAAACAATCTCACAACTATTACCGAGGAGAGTATATTTAAACCCAATTTTCATCATCTTCTCACAGAAAGAATTGTTGAAAATCTTATGAAAAAATATGATGTAGCCACTCCAGAGGATTTGCTCAACGAGGGTTTCTTCGATATAAATGACATTGCCCCCAACAACAACTTTTGGCTCAACAACCAGGGAGTACACTATATCTTCAATCAATACGAAATAGCTCCCTATTCAATGGGACCCATCGAAGTAACTATACCTTATCAAGAGATTCAATCAATTATTATACCCGAAAGTATTGCAGGAAAACAAATAAAATAACTTGCTTTTGAATGCAGAGATAGTATAGCTGTTAATTTTACTAATAAAATAGAATCTAATAGCCAATAGCCTCCATTCGAAATAAACAAAACAACCAACATCACTGTTATTAGTGCTGTTAGTATAAAACGGTATTCATGCATTTAAATAATGCTGAATAGACTAAGTAAAAATCAAAACATTATGCAAGAATTAGATCAAGATAAAATATTAGACGACTTAGCAACATCCGATTATAAATACGGATTTGTTACTGATGTTGATACTCATTTTATAGACAAAGGTCTCAACGAAGATGTGATAAGACTTATCTCTTCAAAAAAAGAAGAGCCAGAGTGGCTGTTAGAATATCGCTTAAAAGCCTACCGTCATTGGCTCACAATAAAACAACCCGAATGGGCACATCTTGAAATTCCAGAAATAGATTTTCAAGAAATTATATATTATGCCGATCCACGCAAAAAGAAAGACGGACCTGATAGCCTTGATGAAGTTGACCCAGAGTTGCTCAAAACATTCGAAAAATTAGGAATTCCACTCGATGAGCAGAAACAACTAACTGGTGTGGCTGTAGATGCTGTTATGGATAGTGTGTCTGTAAAAACCACCTTTTCCGAAGTTTTAGCCGAAAAAGGAATTATCTTTAGCTCCTTTAGCGAGGCAGTAAAGCATCACCCCGATTTGGTGAAAAAATATTTAGGAACAGTAGTCCCATACAAAGACAATTTCTATGCAGCACTCAATTCGGCTGTATTTAGCGACGGCTCGTTTGTATATATCCCAAAAGGAGTGCGTTGCCCAATGGAGCTTTCAACCTATTTCCGAATCAATGCAGCAAATACAGGTCAGTTCGAACGTACACTTATTGTAGCCGACGACGATTCGTATGTAAGCTACCTAGAAGGTTGTACAGCACCTATGCGCGACGAAAACCAACTCCACGCAGCCATTGTCGAAATTATAGCCATGGACAATGCAGAGGTAAAATACTCAACCGTGCAAAACTGGTATCCTGGAAACAAAGATGGTGTGGGCGGAGTATTCAACTTCGTTACCAAGCGTGGCATCTGCAAAGGTGTAAACTCCAAGATATCGTGGACACAAGTAGAAACAGGCTCTGCAATCACTTGGAAATACCCATCGTGCATACTTGCAGGAGATGGCTCCGTAGGCGAGTTCTACTCGGTAGCTGTTACAAACAACTGGCAGCAAGCCGATACAGGCACCAAAATGATTCACTTGGGCAAAAATACTAGAAGCCGTATCGTTAGCAAAGGTATCTCGGGAGGTAGCAGCCAAAACACCTACAGAGGTTTGGTAAAAGTTACCAAAAAAGCCGAAAATGCCCGCAATCACTCACAATGCGATAGCTTGTTACTAACCGACCATTGTGGTGCACACACATACCCCTATACCGATATACAAAATCCATCGGCAGTATTAGAGCACGAAGCCACCACATCAAAAATTAGCGAAGATCAAATCTTCTATTGCAATCAAAGAGGCTTGGGCGAGGAAGAAGCAATAGGTCTTATTGTAAATGGATACGTAAAAGAGGTGGTAAACAAACTTCCTATGGAGTTTGCAGTCGAAGCACAAAAACTACTTCAAATAAGTTTAGAAGGAAGTGTTGGATAATTAGTCTGTAACTTTCATAAACACATTTTATATAGAAAAGCGATTTCAAATTTTATTTTGGGGTCGCTTTTTTGCGGGATTAGGGTGCGAGGTGCGGGGTGCGGAATAATTATTAATTGGTTGATGGTGTACCATTTGCAGAGAGGCCTAACTAGTTAATTATATTGTCCGATTTAATTTTGCCTTCTGAGGTCTGAAAGACCGATATAATTCAGCCCAGCCTTTAGGCTAGAGA
>DUVZ01000353.1 GCA_012840785.1 Bacteroidales bacterium | reverse complement strand
GAACAGTGAGCAGTGAACAGTGAACAGTGAGCAGTGAGTAGCAAACGACTACTTACTGACAAGCCACTAGTATTCTCTGACTGTGAGCCCATTAATAATTAACAATTACCTTCTAACTCCCTAACATTAAATTCTTTTTCGTATATTTGTAACTCAATAAAAGCACATTTTTAAAACCCTTTTTAAATGAAAAAAACACTACTTTCAACTATATTTATTCTGTTTGTCACCACTGCCTTTGCTCAGGTAAATGTCAAGCAAAATCAAAAAGCCAAAACCTACATAGAGCAAGCCAGAAAATATGCCGCCAAGGAAGAGTATGGGCAGGTTGCACACAACCTTCAGATGGCATACGACATTAGCCCAACTATGCTTGCCTGTAAAGACCTTCAGCTATTAGGGCTATCGTACTACATGATGGAAAATGCCCCATTGGCAATTAAGTTTTTAGAGATGGCAGCCAATTGCGAAACCAACAAAAAATCGTTAGCCCACATCTACACCCACTTGGGCTACTCATACGAGGATATAGAAGATTACAATAGAGCCGAAAAGAGCCTGCAAAAAGCAATAGACCACACCACCAGCAACGAGGAAATAGCTGTTATTTACGAAGATTTGGCACAGATGCACTTCGATAATGAGCAGCCCCACAAAACCATCCGACGCATGAAGCAGAGCATCGATCACTACCTCAAACACCTATCCATTACCGAGGAAGATGTGATGATGGGAAGTGTGAAAAACGAAGAGTTGGGCAGAAAGTATTTCAACCTCACATGGTTTGCCTCCTCCTTCGAAATGCAAACACAAGCAAATGAGTCAGTTATAAAATCTGCCCTTACCGGAAACAGAGATGCCATTAAATATTGCACCGAAAACAATATCGACTATCGCAGAGCTATAGTGTTGCCCCAAAGCACCAGCAAAGAAGATCAAGCAGCGCAGGCATTGATAGACAAAGCTGCCAGTCACATATCCAAAAAAGAGTACAAAGCAGCCATCACCAATCTACAAAAAGCATACACCACCAGTCCATCGCTTTTCGACGGAAAAGTGTTTATGATGTGGGGACTTAGCTATACTATGACCAATGATAATGCACTGGCAATACAATATCTAAACAGAGCGCTCAACTACAGTTTAGAGAAAAAAGAACTCTACCTCCTCTACAGCGCATTGAGCCAAGCCCATCACAAACGAGGCGATTACAACAAAGCTGTAATTAATGCAGAGCGCTCGCTCTATCTTGCTAGCAACGACAAAGAGGTGCTCGACTGCTCATTAAAACTAGCCTCTAGCTACTTTGCCCAAGACGACATCGAGGGCACCATAGAGAGCCTGCAAAATGCAATAAGATACTACATGCACATCAACACTATTGCCAACGACGAGGTGATGAAGGGCAATGTGAAAAACAAGTTTTTGGCAAACAACCACATGCGACTGGCAAAACTGCTAAAGCAAGAGATGCGAGGCGATGAGGCAAAGAAACACCTTCGAATGGCTGCCCTGTGTGGTAGTGAGGTGGCTAGGAAGGCTTTGGAAGATGAGGGGCTTGGGATGAAGAATTAAGAATGATGCGTTAGCAGTGAACAGTGAGCAGTTAGCAGTTAGCAGTGAATAGTTAGCAGTTAGCAGTGAGCAGTTGAGTTTCCCTAAATAGGGTTGACCGTTTTAATTAATAATTCTACTCATACTAATTAATTACTATCGGACAATTATGAGCCAGAGGTTCTTCTCTTGGGTTAATGAACTTCCCTAAATAGGGTTGACCGTTTTGACAATCAGTCCATTAACCATTAACCATTAATTTCACCCCGCATCCCGCAACCCGTAACCCGCACCTCGCAACCCGTAACCCGCACCTCGCAACCCGCAACCCGTAACCCGCACCTCGCACCCCGCATCCCGCACCCCTCACCCCCTCACCAATTATTTCCCCCTCCATAGTTTTGCCCCAATTACAATAAGTAGTATATTCGCACCATCAATTCTAATCTACCCTTTAAAAAAACAATTGTTATCATGAAAAAAGATGAAGCAGTAAAACTTATAGAACAAGCACGAGAGCATTTCTACAACAATTTGTACGACTCTGCAGCAGCGCTTTATCTTAAAGCATATATCCTTGACAAAGACTCGTTCGATAGTCAAGACTTTAGCGATATGGGCAACTCCTATTACGAAATAGACAACTTTGCTACAGCCGCCATATACCTCGAAAAAGCAATCGAAATAGAAACCAGTACAGGCGGATTGCTTCTGCTCTATGCACAAATTGCCGACACCTACGAGCGTGCCAAAAACTATCAAAAGGCAATCGACAACCTTGAAAAGATGGCCGAATTGTATATCGACGATAGCCACTTTAAAGGAGCAGAGCTTGAAGCAGGCTTCGAAAATCTCTTTCTAGGCACCACCTATTTCAAAATAGCAGGGCTATACTTCATAGAGGGTAGAAAAGAAGAGGGACTAGACTACCTGGGTAGAGCAATAGATTTTGGGCACAACGGGGCAAAAGAAGAGTTTAAAGAGAAAACCAACCAAGACTACGTATCGGCTAAAGAGCAAACCCAAGCGTTGATAAAAAAAGCCACCAGATACTATATAGACGACAACTACGAGCTAGCAGCCAAAACCTTTAAAGAGGCATTCATCATCATTCCAGAAGTTTTTGAAAGCTTCGACCTCTTTGCCATGGGCATCTCGTGCTACTATACCAAAGACTATCGCATGGCAAAATCTTGCCTCGAAGGAACAATGGTGTTAGAAACCAATAAAAACCGACAGTTTTACGCCTGTTTTTTTCTAAGTCATATCTACAAAAAACAACATGATAAAGAGATGGCAATAGCACTTATGGCAAATCCATTTAGCCTTGCCAACAATCATTTCGACAAATCGATAGCCTATTTCGAACACGGAAGGGTAGAAGACACAATGGGCAACCCCCGCAAAGCAATCGATAGTTTTCATAAAAGCATCGATCATCTACTGCAGCATCTCTCTCACACAGAAGCCGATGTAATGGCTGGAAAGGTAAAATACGACACGCTGGGCAAAATCTATTTCAATATAGCCATCACCCTCTATAAATTCAAAAACAAAGATTGGGAAAGGATTGATAGTTATATGCAAAAGGCGGCGCTGTGTGGGTATAAAACGGGGGTTGAGTTGAAAGTGAATAGTGAACAGTGAACAGTGAATAGTGAACAGTGACCAGTGAATAGTGAACAGTGAATAGTGAACGGTGAACGGTGAACGGTGAACAGTGCTCCCACGATTGTATCGTGTGGGGTTTGGCTCCATCAGCATAACTACTCGAAAGGATTCGCGCAGTAGCGATGAGAGTAAAAAAGAAACCTCACCCAAAACTGGGCAAGGTCTCTAAAAATCACACTTTAATATCAACTTCAATCCACCCTTTTCGGATGGTTCTATAGTCAGACATCAGCCTCGCCATCCAAGTTGTGCCCTAGCTCATCGCTCAGCTCGCCCTCCAGCTCATCATCCATCGCATCATCGTAGTAGAGCCCCATGGCTTGCATTTCCAGCTCATCCTCTTCGGTGTAGTCTTCATCGGCACCATCATTTTCTATGTTGCCTTCTGCACCTTCACCAGGTT
>DUVZ01000357.1 GCA_012840785.1 Bacteroidales bacterium | reverse complement strand
ATATTATATTTTAAACTCTAAATTAAAGCACAATCCACTTTTCTTAAACAATCCTGTTGTAATGAAGAAACTGATCGTGATATAATTAATGAATAAGCGCCATGCATTTACTTTGTAAGTCATATACACTTAGAAGTTGTTTCTAATTTATATATATTATCTTATTCTATTTCGATTAAGATAGTCGCGCTAATCTCTACCAATAAACTCTTTATCAGCCATGAAAGAGTCGATGAATTTAACTCCAAATAAATTGATAAATCTGTTAATCAAGTCTATTAGTTCCTGACTATTTGAGTTTCCTTGTTTTGGTAGCATTGAGAAAATTAATGGAAATGCTACACCATCATTCACAATGCCCAACATAGATACATTTGAAGTCGTTCAATCTAGAGGTGCATTTAATCAGAACTCTGAATTTCACAATACTATAGTTGAATTGGTTAACGGAAATGTACTTACTATACAGAAAAGAATTTGTAATTTATATTTTTAGACACTGTTTTGCTAAAATTTATTATTGATATAAAAATCTAACAAACTCACATTGTTCATGTCTTCTATAGAGTCAATATCTATAAATGGAGCATTATTTTTTATACAATCAAATTTCCCTCTCCAGAATGTTTTATTAGTATTTTCAGAAAGTGCGGCTTTCTTTATAAAATCTGATTTAATCATATATATGGCTCCATCTATCATTGGTATAATTGTACAAGACTCACCCATTCTAATCTTATGATTGTTTTTAAAAGTAGGATTACCGTCAGTAAAATTTATATGGAACCTTTCTCTATTTACAACTTCAATATAAGAGGTGATAAAATTAATTTCATTTTTTGAATTCATGAATAAATCGTAGCATTTATCAATAAGCTTAATATCTCTAAAAGGATGAGTAACCGGTAACAGAATAAATGCTTCAGAGCTTGTTGTTTTTATAAAGTTATAACAAGACATCAATTCATCTTGACCATCATCACGGATCTCTAAATGTGTTTTCAAACCATATTTTTTTGATAGATCCAATAAGCCTGTACTATCAGATATAACTATAGCTGAACTCATACAATTACTACGTTCTAATAGCTTGACTGTAAAGTGCAAGAGTTCTTTATTCTTATTAGGACATCTTTTACTTATTCCTTTTATAGGAATTAAAATAGGTGTTTTATTCATCCTTAATTTGTGTGATAGTTCCATTACTAATTAAATTTTTAAGATAATTCTCCTCAAATTTTCCTGCGCCATTATGATATGCCCAAGATGGGTTATTATCAATTAATTCCGCTCTTTTATCTACATCAAGACATGTAAAATAGATTTGATATTTATATTTCCAAGAGGAATTCAACAGATGTCCGAGCATCAATAATGCACTAGTAGGTCTTTCGAAACCTATATCATTGGCAGATGCCTCTTGATTAATAATTTCTATAGAGTTATATTGCTCCTGGGTTAAGTACGAAGGCCACTCTTCAAATCTTTCGTACCAATACTCTCTCATAAATATATTATTTGATATTTTGATTTTATCAACATTGTCTCCTCCTTTAAAAATATATTTAAAAGGCTCATTTGCTTCTAAATAGATGCCATCTATTTTATTTCCAGTTATTCCCAGATTATTCATTCGACTTATTCTGAGCACATAGTCGAATGAATCAATAATATTACTTAGATCATCTCTATAAGGTTGTTTATTTCCTACTAATATTAGTTTCTTTTTAGTTTCCACGTGTATTATTGTTTTTTATATTATACCCCTGTGAATCTAATATCCAAGGGCTTAATGCTTTTAATGATTGTATTCCAAGAGATTTATAATTATCAATTATTTCACAATTGAAGTCTAAAAGTCTTCTTAGACAATAGCTCAATAATCTCTCAATTTTATTATTTGATATGTTCAACTTATGTAATCTACAAAGAATGAAATAAGCATCATTAATATCACCTACATTATCTGCTCTTAAAATTAAATACTCCAACCACTCTATTAATAAAATTGAATATCCCTTTATATTTTGAACTAGTATATTATTATCTATGTCTTGTCTGCTTATTAAACGATGATATAAATAAAATGCAATACCTGATACTCCATTTCTTAGACATAAGGAATCGAGACTCCTATTCTCAATAGCTTTTTTAATTAAGCTGTCTATTTCAGACAAAACATCATCACTGTCAGCATCTACGAATCCATTATTTATTAAATATTGAAATCCGCAACCTATACCAGTCAGTCCATGTTCAAATCCTAATGGCATCTGGATACACATATGATCATATATATTATCAATTAATTCATAAGCTTCATTTCTATATCTATCGTTATTTGTAATTCTAAAAACATGAAGAATACTAATTGCTAGTCCCATTTTGCCATCCCATAATCCAATTGAAGGAGAACACTTCCCTTTTTCTATTAATTGGAGAGCATAACTATTTAAAAATGAATGTTGTTTTCTCATCTTATATTTGGTTTTTAATTATTTTCTTTATTGGCATAAAGAATCGCTCTATCAGACGCAAGTCCTCTGTAATTATATCAGCACTTCCAAGCATCTGTTGTGAAATGGGAAGTGTTTTACCATAGTTTGTCTGCATACCATTAGGAAAAGAAACCTCTACTACATAAACTCCCTCAGCTGTAGGCATACTAGAAATACTCTCTAAATATCCAATTAAATATCCAAACTCCTGATCAGGAAAGTTATTAATTCGAACATTTACACGTTGTCCAACTTTAACTTTTCCTGCACCTTGAACAGGAAGGAGTGCTTTACCTTTTGGGGTATCTTGATGTGTTGGAACTATAGTAAATACTGTCTCTCCAACATTCACATTTTGATTCTCACTCCAAACGCCCATGTGATTAACCTTACCAGAGATTGGACTTACTAACAAATAATCCCTCTGCCATGCCTTTATTTGAGCATTCAACTCTTCGGTTGTATTATGCAAGGAGAGCTGATATTTTCTTTCCAACTCTGTAGCTTGTTGCTCCAAGTCAAGCAAAGCCTCTTCTCCTTGCATTAATTGAAGCTCCGATTGCTTAAGCGATGCATTAAAAGATAGATATGACTGTTTACTTTGAAGGAAACTATTTTTAGAAATTTCATACTCATTTTCTGATATAACATTCTTAGATAAAAGAATTGAGTCTCTCTTAAACATACTTCGTGACGTAGCAAATTGTTCACCTACTACTGGTTGCTGCTTCATTATCCGTTCAAAATATTCTTTTTGAGTAGTTAGTTGCACCTTCTGTGATTTAATTTTTTGTGGATAATAATTTAGTGTTTTGTAGTTCTTATAATCATTAAGACTATTTAGAAAAGATGCGTACACTGACTGAATTGCTCCTAGCTGCAATTGTCTTCCTGCTAAAAACCTATTACCTATGTCTTCATTGTATCCAGACAGACTCCATTCATTCATCATATCTACAATATCAAGCATGTCATCTGCCTTTGCGGGGTTTTGTATAATTGCCAAAGGTGTTCCCTCTTCAACATCTTGATTGTTGTTTATGTATATTTTGTCTATCTTTCCTGTAGATCGTGCCACTATGCTTGCAGGAGGCTCTAGTGAAGTAACTGTTATTTCTGCAGATATAGTATCTGGGTATTTAAAAAACCAACTTCCAATTAGAAGAATCATTACGATAATAAATAGTGCGGTTATTCCACGACGTAATATCCATGATGGGATTTGACTCATCACCTCCTGAACTTCTTCACTACGGAGCTCAATAGGTTTATATTTTTTCTCTTTGCATTCCATAATCGCACTTATTACTGCCCTAATTCCAATTGATTTTTCACTAATTCATAATACTTTCCGCGTAATGAAGTTAACTCTTCGTGTGTTCCTTCCTCAGCAACTTTCCCCTGATCCAACACAACGATTTTGTCTGCATCTTTAACTGTACTTAATCTATGAGCTACTACTACTACTGTTTTACCTTTATAAAATTTATGTAAATGATGCATTATCTCCTTTTCGTTATTTGCATCAAGTGCATTTGTAGCTTCATCTAGAAAAATAAACTCGGGATTTTTATAAACTGCACGTGCAATCAATATTCTTTGGCGTTGACCTTGGCTTATACCGCTACCCTCCATCCCTATTTTAGTATTATAACCAATAGGTAAAGAGTCTATAAAATCCCTTATATTGGCAACTGTAACTGCATGTCGAAGCTTTTCTATATCCACTTGGTCAACCCCTACAGCTATATTATCTGCAATAGATTCAGAAAATATAAATCCATCTTGCATTACAGAGCCCGACTTACTACGCCAAAAATGTGGATTAATAATATTAAGAGGTGTCTCTCCAATTTTGATTGTTCCCTTATTTGGTTCGTAGAATCCCAATAACAACTTAATAAGGGTAGTCTTTCCACTTCCGCTAGCACCTACTATAGCTGTAACTTTATTTTGTGGAATTGTAAGATTAATATTATCCAAAACATAATCACGATCGGCACCATCATAGCTAAATGATAGATTCTCAAGTGAAATTGCTCTTTTATCTGGTAAGATAGTTAGCTTGTTTTCAATAGACTCTTCTTCATCTTCTCTGCCATGAACTTCATTTAAACGTTCCAAACTAATCTGAGCATCTTGAAAAGCTCTAGCAAAGCCAATAAACTGCTCAACTGGAGATGAAAGCTGACCTATAATATAAGTAAGAGACATCATCATACCTAGAGTCATTTGTCCATCTACTACTGCTTTGGCCGCAATAAATGAGATAACAATATTGGTAGTCTGACTAAAAAATACAGAGCCCACTTGTTGAAGCTGCCCCAAAACCAATCCTTTAATGCCTATCTTAAATAGTTTAACTTGTATTCGTTCCCACTGCCATCTCTTTTGTTTTTCACAGTTATTGAGCTTAATCTCTTGCATACCAGTAATCATTTGAATTATATTACTTTGCTCACCAGATGATTGTGCAAAACGCTTATGGTCTAGCTCTCTACGGTACTTCATAAAAAGAAGTATCCATATCACATATAAAGTGTT
>DUVZ01000244.1 GCA_012840785.1 Bacteroidales bacterium | reverse complement strand
GAATTTCTACGTCCTCAAATTCAAAAACTATTGTTTTAAAACTCTCTTTATCTAAAAAAATCTCACGTTGGTCTATGTTTAAAAATAAATATTATTACTTTGTAGCAGGTCTGCCCGACTTTTCGTTCGACAGCACAAAACTCCCTTTCACAGTATCCGAATTTAAGGAGATACTTTATAAAGAGTTGAAGGCAAACGACAGAAAGTTGATTGACAGGTATTTCTTGAAGGCTGATACAAGTAACCTGTTAAAACTCCTTGAAGACAACGAGGCAGAGTTAGAAAAACAGGGTGTTTTTTCTCGCGAAGAGCTCCTCAATTCTATCACCTTGGTTAAGAAAAAAGGAAGTGCTAAGAATAAAAATTTTCCAAAGATATTTGAGCTATTTATAAAACAATGGCTTCAAGAAGATGCCGAAGCAGAAAACAAAAACTGGGAAGATTTGCTTACTTCTCTATACTTCGATTATGGCATTGAAGCTAAAAACTCATTACTATCTCGATGGTTTACATTAAATCTGAATATTGGAAACATACTGGCTGCTATTTATAGCCGAAAATACGACCTTGATATAAAAAGTGTAGTAATTGGCGACAACCATATTGCCCAAACTATACGTGCCAATACAAAACAACGAGATTTTGGACTCGATGGTGACGAAATTGAATACCTAGCCACACTAACCAAAATATCGGAAGAGACCGATATATATGAGAGAGAGCGTAAAATAGATAAAATTAGATGGGATTGGTTGGAAGAGAACACAGTTTTCGATTATTTCAATATAGAGTATCTTTTTGCTTATCTATGCAAACTACAGATATTGGAGCGATGGGTACAACTAAATGCAGAAGAGGGCGAACGCGTATTTCGTGAGCTTATTGCAAACATCAAGAAAGATGTTAAAATACCCGATGAAGAATAATATTAAAAAGAAAATAGAAATAATACACACACATAATATATGTCAACAAAAGGAATCGTAAAAGGAATCATTGCCAACTTAGTAATAGTTGAAGTAGATGGTCCTGTATCGCAAAACGAAATTGCCTATATAGTTTTGGAAGACACAAGGCTAATGGCAGAGGTAATTAAAGTAGTTGGTAAAAGTGCTTATGTTCAGGTTTTTGAAAGTACACGTGGTTTAACAATAGATGCCGAAGTAGAATTTATGGGACATATGCTCGAAGTTGTGCTAGGTCCAGGACTATTGGAACGAAACTTAGACGGACTTCAGAATGACCTTGACAAAATGGATGGCGTTTTCTTGAAAAGAGGACAATATACATTCCCTCTGGACGAGGAAAAACTATGGAACTTTGAACCACTTGCCAAAGTAGGCGACAAAGTATCGGCAGGAGCATGGTTAGGTCAAGTGGACGAGAACTTCCAACCACATAAAATTATGGTGCCTTTTAATATGAAAGGCGAGTTTACCATAAAAAGTATAGCCGAAGCTGGAGAGTACAATATCTATCACAAAATAGCTGTTGTAGAAGACAAAGATGGCAAAGAGATCGAGTTGAACATGATTCAACGCTGGCCCGTGAAACAACCAGTTACACTATACAAAGAAAAACCGCGACCATACAAATTACTCGAAACAGGAGTAAGAACCATCGACACCCTCAACCCCATTGTAGAAGGTGGTACAGGTTTTATCCCAGGTGCATTTGGTACTGGTAAAACTGTTTTGCAGCATGCTATATCAAAACAAGCCGAAGCCGATATTGTAATTATTGCAGCTTGTGGCGAGCGTGCGAATGAGGTGGTAGAGATTTTTAAAGAGTTTCCCGAGCTTGAAGATCCACACACAGGACGCAAACTAATGGAGCGTACCATCATTATTGCCAATACATCAAATATGCCTGTAGCAGCCCGTGAGGCATCGGTATATACAGCCATGACTATTGGAGAGTATTACAGAGCTATGGGACTAAAAGTATTGCTCATGGCAGACTCCACATCACGTTGGGCACAAGCACTGCGTGAGATGAGCAACCGCCTTGAGGAACTTCCCGGACCAGACGGTTTCCCCATGGACCTTTCGTCTATTATCTCTAACTTCTATAGTAGGGCAGGGCACGTTGTTCTTAATAACGATGAAACAGGTTCTATTACCTTTATTGGTACAGTATCTCCTGCAGGAGGTAACCTAAAAGAGCCAGTAACAGAGAATACCAAAAAAGTTGCTCGCTGTTTCTATGCATTAGAGCAAGAGCGTGCAGATAGTAAACGTTATCCAGCAGTAAACCCCATCGACTCATATTCTAAATATATAGAGTACCCCGAGTTTGAAGAGCAAATCATAGAGAGAATTTCTGCAGATTGGCTACCTATGGTAAACGAAGCAAAAATGAATCTACTGCGAGGCAAAGAAATTGCGGAACAGATAAATATTCTAGGAGACGATGGTGTTCCAGTTGAGTATCATATTACCTATTGGAAATCGGAGTTGATAGACTTTGTTGTATTGCAGCAAGATGCATTCGACGAAATCGACTCTGTAACACCATTAGAACGTCAAGAGTTTATCTTAAGAATGGTTATGG